>NZ_JBFTHS010000004.1:0-154510 GCF_056394365.1 Lysinibacillus sp. 10T31 | reverse complement strand
CTCCATAGCCTTACGTATCTCGTTCTGTTGCTGTAGAACCTGCTTCATTGGACTCTCCATAGCCTTACGTATCTCGTTCTGTTGCTGTAGAACCTGCTTCATTGGACTCTCCATAGCCTTACGTATCTCGTTCTGTTGCTGTGTGATTTGATTGAATATTTTTTCTGAACGTTCCATTATGTACCTCCTAACTAACAATAACCTTATATTACTAATTAAACCATAAATGGTTTCATAACCGAAACTATTAACCCTAGATAGTTTCACTAGATTCTATAATTGCTATTGAATGGTTAGAAAAATTCGAAATGTTATGTGTAAATAAAACAATACTCTGTATTTCTTATAGAACAACAGCTAATTTCATTTATGTATTTTCACTAAAAAGCTCCAAACCCTTGATATGACTGATTTAATTGCATAGGTTGCTTTTCAACTCTTTTATAGAAATATACGCTTTACAGCCCTTCTCATCGACGGTGGCAAAATGTTTCGTAACATTTGGGATTGTTATTAAAATTAATACGGAAATAATTAGCAAAACAATGAGCATTTCGATCAATGTAAATCCAGCTTGCTGCTTTATCCGTTTCATTATTATCCTCCTATACTAGTTCAATCATGTGATATATCGGTAATAATAAACTTAAATATGCGGCAACTATGCACATTGCAATAATGATAAAGAAGGTCGGCTGCACAAACGCAAGAATTTTATGCAATAGTTGCTCTTGCTTTTCAGTCAATAATTCGCTGTACAGTACCAGCTCTTTTCCTAGATAGCCACTTTGCTCTCCATGTTCAACAAATGTCGAGAAATCCTTTTGCCAAACTGTCATCAATTGAACAGCTTGTGTCAGCGTATCACCAAAAACAACACGTTCCTTTATACATCGTGCCAGATATTGTAGAAACGGCTGAAGTCGCTGTTCCTCTAAAATTTGTAGACTCGCCTGTAAAGAAAAACCACTTTGGAGTAGACTTCCTAAATAAGCAGCAAATTGTCTCGTCAAAGACATTCGGATATAAATTCGAATCAATGGCGTTTTTAGGATAATATTTAGCCGGTGAGCAATCCGACGGCGTTTAAGATAAAGGTGAAAAATCAAAATACTACAAATTACTGCTATGCCTACGACAATTAAAGCATCGGGAAAATGCAATAATACTTTTGACAAAGCAATGCTTGTCTCCTCAGTGCCAGTAGTTCGACTTGTCACCATTTTTTCTATTTTAGGAAAGAATATGGTGCGAAACACTAAAAACAACAGCATCAAAAATAAAAGGAGTACTACTGGATATAAGAGTAGCTTCATTAATTTTTTCTTCGTCGATTCACTTAAAGCCATTTGCTTTGCCACACCTTTTAACGTCTCGATCATATGCCCATTGTTTTCGGCAACTGTAATTGCTACTAAATGCTGCTTTGGAATTTGCAATGCTTCAAAAACTCCTGAAACACCTACACCCTGCCTCAGCTTTTCATTGACTAGTTTTTGTATTTCTTCATGCGCTTCAATATGATGGGGTAATAGAATAGAAATAGCCTGTGAGAATAAATAACCTTCTTGCATTAACACGCTTAATCGACTAAAAAAATGAGCTTGCTCCCTTACTCGCCATTTTGTTGCCTTTTTGTAATCTAATCGAATTCTTTCAATAAACTTTTGCATTCGCATAGATCCGACTCTCTATCAATTCTTTTTGACCTGCAAGCGTTAGATTATGTGGTAGCTCAAAGCTAGTTTTTTGCATAATTGCTTTGATGGCCATTTGAAGATGAACATCGCTTAGTATTTCAAACAATGCACGGCGTTCTTCCTGAACTATTGGTGATTGAAAAAGCGTTTGAGCAACAATGCCTACCACAGTTTGACGAAGTTCTTCTACTGAAATACCTAAGTCAATAAATCGATAAAGGCAGTTTACCGAATCTTTAGCATGAATACTTGTTAACACTAAATGACCTGTTAAAGATGCTTCGATTGCGATTTTTGCAGTCTCTTTATCACGTATTTCACCAATCATAATAACGTCAGGTGAGTGGCGTAAAATAGCCTTTAAGCCTGTAGCGTATGTAACGCCAGCTCGTTCGTTTACTTGTATCTGCAAAAGGTTAGCCTGGTTATTTTCCACAGGGTCTTCTAAGGAAATGACATGTCGATTTAGCTCTGTCGAACAATAATGGATAAGAGAATACAAGGATGATGACTTACCAGAGCCAGTTGCACCTGTGAAACACAAAAGTCCTTGTCGATGTTTCACTAGTTCCATTAACATTTCTGCAACATATTTGGAATAGGATAAGGAAGTAAGTGGGAATGCATGATTTTGTAGAAGTAGTCGGATAATTAGGCTTTCTTTTAAAAATACCGAGGGAAGTGTCGAGACACGGAAGGCATATTGATTTTGTTCCATAGCTTTTTGGAAGGAGCCGCTTTGGGGTTTGCGTCGCTCGCTAATATCTAATGCCGCTAAAAATTTATAAAAGGAAATCATTCGTTCTGCCAGCTCATTCGGTAATTCACCGGCTTGGAGTAACTTATCATATTTTCGAAAATAAATACGATATCGCACACTTTCTGGAACTAATAATAAATCTGACGCACCGAAATGGTAGGCCTTTAGTAAAAGTTGCTCACATTTTTGCTCAACAATCGTTTCAAAATTTTGCATATTCGCACCCCTCTTCTGGTTCATTCGAATATGACCGCTCTATTCGTTATTTCCTAGTATAGATAGGAAGCTGTTAAGTGAAAAGCCCTTTTCTTAAAATAAAAATTTGCTATAAAATTTCCTGCCAAACCTGCTTTTTGCTATAAAAATGTTGATAACATGCAAAATTCCACTAAATATGAACATAATCTTATGAAAAAGTTAATATTTATGTCTAAAGGAACTGTATCTTTTTCAATAATGCAATATAATAGAATTAACATGATTTTTTTCCTACACTTGGTAGAACAGCTATATTTCAAAAAAAATACATAGAGGTGAAGCAAATGATCAATCCATTAAAAATTACTAGTACATTGGCCGATGAAACTAGATATTCTATTTATGAGTACATACTGCAAGAGAAGAAAACTGTAACAGTCCAAAATATCGCTGATAAATTCGGCATCCATCCAAATGTTGCACGTCTACATTTAACAAAACTCTCAGAAATTAATATCATTACAGCTGATTTTGCCAAAACTGGGAAGGGTGGTAGACCTGGGCGTGTTTATAAGGCCTCAGATAAAGGTGTATCATTAACGTTCCCGAGACGTGATGAAGATCGACTATTAAAATGGACAATCCAATTAATTCAAGAATTTGGACCATCTGCATTAGAAAAATGCAAGGAAATTAGCTACCAAGACGGCTACCAACAAATGAAGAATTATGTAAATGCTGAGTTACAATTAAATAATACCCTTTCCTTCGAACAGAAACTTCAGTTATTAACTGACAATGCAGCATTAATTGGCTATATTCCGCAAGTACAACAAACAGAGCATGGTAAAAGTGTGACTTTCTCCATTTTTAATTGTCCATTCCAGGAGCAGCTTTCTAGTCATTCAGAAATTGTATGTTCTTTACATGAATCCTATTTAAAGGGACAGGTTGATGCGTTATATGCAAGCAATGAATTTGTACAAATTGATAGCATGATACATAATTGCGATTTATGTAAGTATGAAATAAACGTGACAGAAATTGATAGTTAATTTTTAAATATCCAATTGTTTGTCACAAAGAAGAAGAAGTTCCAGTTTACAGATACCTTTCATATCATTTATAATGAGTAAGAGATTATTGTGTCGTGGGCAAAAGGAGGGGAAATCTTCATGGATAATATGTATAAAGTTATGGCATTCTGGACAGGTATTTTTGCAGTCATGTTCTACCTTGGTGGTATGAACGAAGTATCGCTATTATTCGTAGGTAATACAGGTTTATTCTTATTATTAGGCTTCTTAAACCTTTCAGAACGTATGTACATGTACATTTTCGGAGCATATTTAACTGTGTTCTTTGCTGGCTTCACGTACTATACAACATTCATTCACGTACCTGGTGTCGGTCATTAATACAAAGAAAAACGCGTGTCTCACCGAAAGTGAGACATGCTTTTTTTATGTAAATGCATTCACCAGATGCATGATCATATATCAAGACATAGTAAAATCCCCCTTTGCAATTACATGGTTAGATTTTGGTTATTTTATCTATCCAACGAATTGCAAGGGGGATTTTTGTATTTTATGAAGTTAATTTAGGTTTTAATAACCACGAAGTTCTGTAGTTGATTGGAAACGGAAATCACCTCACGCTATGATGATGAGCCATTTCTAACTATCGCCTAACCTTAAAAACCATTCAAGAAAGGATTTGTCTCCATTTCTGCACCGACCGTTGTATAATTCCCATGACCAGAGTAGATAATAGTATCCTCAGGTAGTGTCAATAGCTTATCATGAATGGATGTAAGTAATGTTTTTGTCGAGCCTCCAAGTAAATCTGTACGACCTACACCTTGTTCAAATAGTGTATCTCCAACAATAGCGAAGCCATCATTTTCAAATATATATGAAATACTACCTGGTGAATGTCCCGGCGTAAAAATCGCTTTAAAATAAAAATCGCTTATTTCAAATAGCTGTTCTTTTTTTATAATATTTTCATCAGCTGGTGCATCAACAATATAATCTGGTAATGCTGCGTATTTACTAGAGCCATTTTTTGTTGGATCTCCTAACCAACTCACTTCTTTTTCATGAATCCATAATGGCCCATTAAAAGCCTTGCGGACTGCATCCACGGCACCGATATGGTCGAAATGTGCATGTGTTAAAAAAATGGCTAATGGTTTTAGATTGTTACTACGTATAGCCTTGATAATTCGATCTGCTTCTTCTCCTGGATCAAATATTAAGCATTCCTTATTTTTATTCGATACGATATAACAATTCGTTTGGACAGGTCCAAGAGAATAACTTCGTACGTTTATCATTGTTATCACCTCTATTTCAATTATACAGCCTTTGCCACAATTTGACGATAAATGTTCATAGTTTAATCTATTTTAGTTCTCGACAAAAACAGGTAGAACGTTTACAATTAAGGAGGAATATTGTTTACGACATTCATTTTCTGATGTCGAAAGGAGTGTCAATTTTTAATGAACTTATTAATGGTTATTTTTGGTCTAGTTGCAATTTTAGCTGTAGTTGGTACATTCCAAGCAATTAAAGAAAAGAACCTTTTAAGCGTTGTTTTCAACTTATTAAGTGCTGCAGTATTCGGTTGGTTCGTAATTATGACTCTAATTAATAGCGGATACCCACCAAAACTACACTAAAATTCAGACAGAAAAAAGAGTGGCCTCCATTTCGAGGCTGCTCTTTTTCTATCGTTTATATATATTTTTGTTTTAACTCTTCTATTGGAGCAGTTCTTTTTGACTTTTTTGAGCTGCTACGAGCAATTCTTCACCTTTCCTAAAACGACAATACCTTTCCCCTTAGCTGTTAATTTGGCTGCACATGAGCGTTTAAAACTTCAATTTGATATTATACATGAAAATTAATCTATACTCCTATTTATGTGGAACGGGAATTTTTTTTATCATTCAGGTTCATCATCAAAGGTTGTGAATGACATTTGTTAAACCTATGCCATTTACCTTCATTCAGTAAAACCATCACGTCCTGTGATAACGCCTTCGTGACCAACATCGTGTTGTTGCCGCTGACGCTACGTTAGCACTGCGTTTTCGCACAAACAACATCTGCCGCTGACGCTTCGCTTTCGCGCAAAAAACATTTGTTGGCCGAGGCCCTGCAGCGAAGCAGCTCATCGGACGCCTCCAAAAAAGTGCTCAGTCGGAACGGAAATCAACCACTCTTTATGTGATAATCCACTATTTATCGAAATGGCCATAATACAGTTCGGAGTAGATACTTCTTCACTCCTGCTAAAAATCGCCTAATGAAATTGAATATTATGCTTTTTGATACAGAGCAAAAAAAGAGATCTCACTAAACATGAGATCTCTCTTATTATTACTTGGCTGCTCCTTGCTTCAAGTTACCAGTCTTTTGGTCATAGAAGCGGAGTAAATCACCATTAATGATGGCATCCGAACTTTCAAGTTCTTTCGTAGCTCGATCAGCGTATGGCTGACATGGCTCACCATCAATTTCTTCGCCAGTTGCTTTGTCATAACAAGCTTCACCAGCATATACATATTTATCTGTTACAAAACGACCATCGCGGAATACAACGAAGTCTTCATGCTCTGGTGAGAATAGGTCTGCACCAAGTTGCATATCTTTTGAAGTTTCAACACCCAGAAGGTGTAAAATTGTTGGACGTAAATCCATTTGTCCAGAAATCTCTGTCATTTCTTTACCATCACCTGATCCAGGAATATGGATGTATAAAGGTACTTCTTGTAGCATTGCATTATCAAATGGTGTAATGCTATCTTTTCCTAAATATTGAGCCATCGCTTTGTTGTGGTTTTCTGAAATACCGTAATGGTCACCATACATTACAATAATAGAGTTATCATATACACCTTGATCTTTTAAACTTTGGAAGAAGTCTTTAAGTGCTTCATCCATATAACGTACTGTTTGGAAATAACGATTTAATGTACCTGAGTTTGAAGTATATTCAGGAATCATTACATCTTCTGGATCCAATGTGAATGGATAGTGGTTCGTTAAAGTAATTAGACGAGAATAGAACGGCTGTGGCATATCTTTCATTAATGCTGCAGATTGCTCTAGGAATGGGACATCTTTCATACCCCAGTTAACAGCTTGCCCTTCGCCAATCTTATATGAATCTATGTCATAAAATTTATTAATGTGTAATGATTGATACATCATGTCACGGTTCCAGAATGATTTATTATTTGGATGCATGACATTTGTAAAGTAGCCATTATCTCCAAGGCGCTCAGCCATTGAGTTATACGTATTTCCACCGTGCGTGAAAAATACCGCACCACGACCTAAACCGAACAATGAGTTTTCAGTAATAAACTCTGAGTCAGAAGTTTTCCCTAATCCAGTTTGGTGATAGAAGTTACTGAAATAATACGTATCTTTATCTTTAGTTAAAGAGTTTAAGAATGGTGTAATTTCATGACCGTCCATTTGATTATTAATCACAAAGTTTTGTAATGATTCCATTGACACAACAATCAAATTACGATCCTTGTATTTACCAAACATTTGAGGGTTGACCGCTGCTTGATTAGAACGAATATAGTTGTTCACTTCTACTAATTCACTGCCATCCGCTAATGCACGTTGGGCAGAAGATTTTGATTGAATATAAATGTCATATAAATGGTAGTTATAAGTACCGATGTTTTTTACAAGTAATTCACGATCAAAGCTACGTGTTAATAATTGTGGACGCTCTGTTTCAGCTAATCCTAAGTTTAAGAACGAAACAGCAATCGCTAATACGAAGTACGCGCGACGGAATTCAACGTTTACTTTTACTGCATTTTTCATCATAGGCAAATATTTATTAGCTAAAATTAGAATAAGTACGTCAACGAAATATAATAAATCCCAAGGGCTAACAATCGCTGCTACTGAAGTTCCTAAATCCCCAAAGTTACTTGTTTGGAATAATACCGGTAACGTAATAAAGTCGTTGTAGAAACGATAGAACGCGACATTCCCGTATAAGACAATAGACAAAATAACACTGATAGTTATTATATAACGATTTTTAACTTTTGGTGATTTAAAGAATAACGATATACCATAAGCAAATAGCACGAAGCTTAATGGATTAATAAACAAAATAAATTGTTGCATCGCATTTTCGATTTTCATCTCAAAGCTTGTGTGATAAACAATGACCGTTTTTATCCAAGTTGCTACAATTGCTAGTATCATAAATGAATGTTTAGGCCACTTTATTGATTTCATCCTTAACATCCTCCCTACTTTCTTACAAAAAAATAATAATTTTTAACAATTTGTTACTGAAACAAAATATATCTTAATCCATTTTTTACAGATAATCAATAGATATATTTTTGGAAAAACTGTACTACTCGTTCGTATATGCGCCAGATAGTAATATATACGTTTTTGTTTGTAAAAAGTTTCGTAAATCATAAAAACAGTGGAACACCACTGTTTTTTAAGAATATTACATACATGTTACATTATTTTTACAATACCACAAATGAATTATATTTAAAACATTACTGATTATTTTCTTTCATGCGAAGCTTTGTTGTTTCTTGTCGAATTAGTAATAATGCCATTTGGTAATCTTTTATATCTAGTACATTCGCTTTATACAACTCACGAATTTCATCCTCCATTAACATCAAATCACCAATGGGATCACGTGTGTAAATATAAGTGCCATATGTTTTTAATAATTGGTAAATATCTAACATTTTGTCCATTTTAGTTCGCTCCTCGTTGTGTTACACAGTCAATTCGTTTTGTCGGTGTCACAATGATATCTACTGGGCAATCGTGCGCTTCTGTAGGTACGTGTTCATATAGCTGCTCATTAAATAGCAGAGACATGAGCTTACCCTTCTTATAGTTTAATATATAGCGATCATAATAACCACCGCCATAGCCTATTCGATAGCCGCACTTATCAAAAACAACTCCTGGAACAAGTATGACATCCATTTCATTTGCGTCAACAAACTCACACTTCTCCGGAATTGGCTCACGCAAATGCATATAAACAGTTTCTAACTGGGCAAACGATTCAATGACATAAAATAACATTCCCCTTGATTTTGGGTTGCATTTAGGTACAGCGACTTTTTTACCAAGTTGCCATAGTTCTTCTATCAATTGAATTGTGTCGACTTCTGGCTTATTGGAAATGGTAATGCCAATTGTAGTTGCTTCTATTATATATGGTTCCTGTAGCACTTTTTTAACTACAGCATTCGATAGATCGTGGTAAGCTACCTCGCTCATTTTGGCAAGAGCTTCCTTGACCTCGTTCCGTAAAGTTGTTTTATCCATGCTAAGTTACCCCCTAATCAATTTCGCCTTGGCGTAATTGCCGCTGACGCTTCGCTTTCGCGCAGAAAACATTTGCCGCTGACGCTTCGCTTTCGCGCAGAAAACATTTGTAGCTGACGCTTCGCTTTCGCGCAGAAAACATTTGTAGCTGCCGCTTCGCTTTCGCTACAGATAAACAATGCGTCCGGATTTTGGATTGTGCCCAGGCCTGCACGAGGGCCGACACGATGTCGGTCATTTCGGTAATGCCACAGGATGTGGCGTTCTTAGACTGAGTCCCTCTATTTCAGTAGGTGTTTGGACACCCACTGAAAAGTACTTAAATTCGCATTCTTCACACCACCTATAGAGGTGCGAGACTTCTGTACCTGTCGTTACGCTTTCGGTGCAAAAGACATTTGCTGAAAGCAAGTTAAAATGTAGAAAGCCAAAACCACAAGTGGTTTTGGCTTAATGAGCGATTACTTAGTTTCACGGTGAAGAGTGTATTTCTTCTCGCGAGAGCAATATTTTTTAAGTTCAAGACGCTCTGGATTGTTACGCTTGTTCTTTTTAGAAATGTAGTTACGTTCGCCGCAATCTGTGCAAGCTAAAGTAATGTTTACGCGCATTATTAACCCTCCCACTCTATATCAAGAATTTAAATTTTGAGCATGATTTATACGACTAACCTATTATAACATAAAATGAAAAAAAATCTACCTTCATTTCATATTAAGTTTGCATATGGTAAAATACCTTATAATTACATACTTAATGAGGTGAAACTATTGGATTTATCCATCATACTTATGATTGTGGGAGTTCTCCTAATTATTGCGTCGTTCTTTTTCAAAAACAGCTCGAAAAAGGTCGAACAAGATGTAGAGGAGCTATCCATCTCTATTTTTCAAGAAACAAATAATTTAAAACGTCGTCTGAAAATTGTTGAGGAAGAGCTGTTATTAGAGCCCGAGTTTCAGGTTAAATCAGCGCAAAATAATGCTATACCAAATCCACAGGTTCAACAGGTCATGCAAGCTGTTCAACAGGCTGCTCAGGCATCGAAGACAGGACAAGCGGCTCCAAAAACGAAACCTATACATCAAATTATTGTAAGTCAAGTGCTTGAATTAAATAAGCAAGGTCTTTCTGTAGCAGATATAAGTATTCGTTCAAATTTAACTGAAGAGCAAGTCCGCCAAGTGATTGCAAACGGAGGTCGGTAATTCATGAATAAGTCCGCTATCCGTGCATTTGGTATTGCACTTTTTCTTGTCGGAGCTTTACTTGCTTTAGCAGCACGTTTTGATCTCAATATCGGTCTTCCAACTAAAGCTTCCACAAATACAGAACATGTAGAGGAGCTACAAAAAAAGCTTGAACAGGCAAATAAAGAAATTGCATCGTTAAAGGAACAAGCTAAGCAAGCTCCGAAGGAAAATAATCAGAAGACAGATGCTCCTGAAACAAAGGCTAAAGACAATCATAAACCAGCAGATACACCGACAAATGCTACAACAATGACACTTCAAATTTACAGCGGTATTACACTATATATTGTGGCGCAAAAACTTGAAGATGGTGGCATCATCGACAATAGTGTTGAAATGGAACTTTTACTTGCTAACCCTAAATACTCTCGAAGCTTACAAATTGGCTCCTACGAGGTCAATTCTTCGATGTCCTTAGAGGAAATTGCAAAATTGATTACAGGGAAAAAGCAATAACACACCCTTCCTTTTGATTGGAAATATTATAAAAAAGGCTGTCATCCAAAAATCACAACTACTGATTTTTGATGACAGCCTTTTGATTTTTATGAAATTTGTTCTAAGAAAGCTCGCATCATTATACTGCCCTCTTGTGTCCCAATGGATTCTGGATGAAATTGCAGCCCAAAGAGCGGGTACTCCTTATGTTGAATTGCCATAATTTCACCATCATCACCGGACTTTGCTACAATATTAAAATCCTCATGTAACGTGTTTTGCTCAATGACGAGGGAATGATAGCGCATTACTTCGATTTTACCGTCTAACTGAGCAAATAAGCCTGTTTTTTCATATTGAATCGTCGATAATTTTCCATGCATTATATTTTTTGCTTGAACAATGTTACCCCCAAAAGCCTGCCCTATCGATTGGTGCCCAAGACAAATGCCCAAAATCGGAAATTTCGTATAAAGCTCTTTGACAACATCCACTGTTATTCCTGCATCAATTGGCGTACCTGGACCGGGCGATAAAATAATGGCTTCAGGTTGCATTTTCTGAATGTCTTCAATTGTTATTTCATCATTACGTACTACTTTCACATCTTTCTCAAGCATTCGTATTTGCTGAAATAAATTATATGTGAATGAATCATAGTTATCGATTAGTAAAATCATTTTTTTACCTCCAATAGCGCGCGAGCTTTATTTAGCGTTTCCTCGTATTCAGACAAGGGCACAGAATCGTAAACAATACCAGCTCCTGCCTGCACATGGGCACGATGATCCTTTATGATCATTGTCCGAATGGCTAGTGCTAAATCCATATCCCCTGTAGCGGAAATATAGCCTACTGCACCTGCATAGACACCACGTTTCACAGGCTCGAACTCATTGATTAACTGCATAGCGCGAATTTTCGGTGCACCTGATACTGTACCAGCAGGTAAGCAAGCTCGAAGAACATCCAAGACATGTACATCATCACGTAATTCGCCGATAACCTCTGAAACAATATGCATAACATGTTTATATCGCTCAATACTCATATATTTTATAAGCTTCACTGAACCCACTTTGGCAATACGTCCAAGATCATTACGCCCTAAATCCACTAGCATACGATGTTCAGCGATTTCTTTGTCATCATTTAATAACGCTTCCGCGATCGCGTTATCATGCTCCACTGTTTTACCTCTAGGCTTCGTTCCCGCGATAGGATTTGTCGTAACCTTTCGATCTTTCACCTTAACGAGACTTTCAGGTGATGTTCCTAAAATGGTATACGTACCAAAATCCATATAAAACATATAAGGTGAAGGATTAGAAGTACGTAATTGACGATATAAAGCGAAAGAATTACCTGTATATGGTGAAGTGAAGCGTTGAGATAAAACAATCTGGAAAATATCTCCCTTACGAATATGCTGCTTTGCACGTTCAACCAGTGCCACAAAATTTTCTTTGGTGATCATCGGTCTGAAATCTAGCTTTTCAAACGTCGTGTCGTCAAACGTTGTTCCAGCATAAAGCTGCTCTTTCATCGTAGAAATAGCCATTTCCATCGCTTCAAGAGAACGCCCTTCATCAAATAAATCGATTGCTGCTAGTGTAATCTCTTGCTTTAAATGATCAAAAACGATAAATGTATCATAGAAGAAGATATGAACATCCGGCATTTCTAAATCATCCTGCAAGTATTCACCTATTTTTTCTGTATAAAACGCTGTTTCATAACCAAAGAACCCAATTGCTCCTCCAAAAAAAGCGAACGGATACTGTGCCTTATGCAATGGCATAACTTGCTGTAATTTTACTAATACATTGTCACTCGATTTTTCTGTTTCTCCACTTTTGGTAAAAGAATAACCATTCCTATCTCCAATCAGTTCTGCAATTGGATTGACGGCAATAAATGAGTAACGCCCACTTTCTTCATGCTTGGCTGACGATTCGAAAAGCATCTTATGCTCCCCTTCAAGTGATTGATAAACGGAAATTGGCGTCATCATATCACCCTGTAATGCCTTCATGGCAAACTTTCTAAGCTCAACTGTCATACTCTTTCTCTCCTTTTCTACGCTCTGCTCTTCTACACCAAAATCTATCAAGTATGCATTGACGGAATGGACGCTACCACTTAGTTAGCATTTCGCTTACATTTCTATAAACATTGCGTCCGGATTTTGAACTGTGTAAACACTATTCATTCCGCCAAAACATATAAAAAGGCCTTCCCATCGCAAAAGGACGGAAAAGCCGTGGTGCCACCTTCATTGGTCTTCATTACAATCAGCTGATACTCGGATACCCACTGAAAGAGTTAAAAGACCCACTCTATACCTTGTAACGTAGGCAGACGCTAATCCATACTTTGTTCAGGATTAGAGCTCCGAAGTCCATTCACTATTTATTTGTACTAGTTTCCACCAGCCACTAGCTCTCTATAACAAATAATAATAGCTACTACTCTTCATCAAAGCTGATTACATGTATTCATTGTAAAGTAAAAAAACTAACAATTCAATTTATTTTTTATTACGAAGCCATTCATCTTCAGCTGGATTTGCTAGTATAATATTTAGCTCTTGAAAGACTTGACGTATAGCAAATAAAATATCTTGTCGCACATTTAGCATCTCTGCCGTATCATTTGTTGTCACATAGAAACGCACAAGGACGCGATAAGAAGTTGGATAAAATTCATCTATAAATACATGAATCAATTCTTTTTCTGTTTGAGCATGCAAATAAATTTCCTTTTGAATAGCACTTAAAGCACTGCGTAGTATTTCTTCTTCGTTTTCAGCAGCTACAAATAAAAATTGCTCACATTTTCGTTTTTCTCGTCTCGATAAATTATAGATTGGTCGATTTACCAAATAGGAGTTAGGTACATAAACAAGCCCTTTATCTCCCGTTTGAATTAAAGTACTTCGAAGATTAATATCCTCGATGGTCCCTTCAATTTTTTGGTCCTCCGTTGCTATCCAATCGCCAATTTGAAACGGGTTATCTAGTGCGACTGACATCCCACCAAAAACATGTGCTAGTGTATCTCGAATACCAAAGGCAATCGCGACACCAGTTAAGCCAATCCCGGTTAAAAAGCCATTCAAATTAAAATCCCAGAAAGAAGCAATCGTAAACATCGCCAATATCATAATAAGCACTTTTCCTATACGAAGAAAAAATGGTAACAGGACATTTGGTTCCTCATCGTTATTCAACGGTAGTGGCTGCTTTGTATAAAAATTTAAAACATCGTATACGCCTTTGAAAGCAAAAAAGACCATAATAGACAATACAAAATTTTTAGTTGCTACATGTGTAAATAAAAAGATTTCTAATAATATTGATAAGCTGAGTACAATTACCGCAGACATAAATGCATAGCGAATCGCTTTATTAAATTGTGCGAGTACTGTTGCCTGAAAGTTACGCTGACGATCTCTCAGAAATTTAACAGTACGATTAATAATTTTCTTTATAACAAACTGCTGAAAAAGCCAACCAATTACACAAAGTGCAACGGCAATAATAATTTCCATCCACGTTGGGGCTGAAATATTAGGAAATAACCATTTCAATGAATTCAAATTTCATTCTCCTCTAACTACTATGTATATTCGCAGAAAAGGAGCCGATCAACAATGGCGACCAGCTCCGTTTTTATTGAATTGCATCATCCGTAAAAAAAGCCTTATTAGCAAACCAAAATTGCTGCTCATTAAAATTATGTTCATGCATAGCGATAACCGAAAATTCAGCATGGTACTTACGCTTCATTTCTTCAAGCACAGCCTTCGCTTGCTTTCCAACAAGATACTGTCCATCGATTGGAGTCCCTTCTGTAAAAATAATAATATCCGCTTCTGTACAATGTTGATTTTCTTGGAGCAAGCCCTTTACAAAATGGAGCACAGGCAGAATGGCAGCTTCTCCCTTTGCCTTATAATCAATAAAATCCTTAAAATCGGATAAATTTACATGCCCGTTTTCGAATCGAAAATGCACATGAACTTGACAGTCATATGGAACGATATATAAATCTCGACGTTCGCGGTGCGCGGTCATAAATAACGGTAAAATTATGCTTTTACAAAGCTCAGAATATGCCTCCATACCAGTTGTTTGCTCAAGACAAATAATTATTGGACCTGTTTCTTTTTTGTATTCATCAAACGGAACATATAGGATATTTCCTTTTTTTATTGTTTGACGATCAAGCTTTCTACGCCTAGCTACCTGCCTCTTTCGCTCATAATATAAGCGCTGCTCTTTTCCATTGGCTAATCGTTCGGCTTGCTCAATGGCCGGTATATTTTCGCAAATTTCATGCATGATATCTGCCATTTCAAGTGCAAATGCTGCCATGTTCCGTAAAGTTTCACTCTTGTAAAAGAAATCAATAAAAAAATGTTGTTCCTTGTTACTTAATTCCTCAAGATGTAAGTTTTCATATAGAAAACGTAAAAAATCACGTTGTTCCGATGTGAATTCCACATCAAATTTCTTTATGAGTGATTCTACATCGTCTTTCACGAAGCAGCACCTCCTCAGCACATTTTTTTGGATAATGTCTATAGTATATCCAAAATAATTTTTTGACAATACAATAACGTTTGCTGTATCTTGACGCTATTTTGATTAATAATGTTGCTGTTATTTATTATTAATAAAGTATGACTCTTCGGCAAAACAAAGGTTGATTTTCGTTCCGACTGAGCGCTTTCTAAGGGGCGCCCGAGGAGTCGCTCAGTCTCCACTCCAATCAACCATTTCACTTAGCATGTACTTCTGGCATGTCACTCAAATTTATAGTGATAAATCATCAAGATGTGTTTTTGTGCGAAAGCGCAGTGTTAACAAAGCTGCAGCAATAATGTAAGTGGAGGGAGCAGTTGGAATGCTCGCTCACAAGAAAGCGAGTAGCATGAAATACACCTCATTTAAAACACTTCAACATTTACAAAGATTTTCTCGACCATTTTGTTTTTCAACAATAAAAAAAGAGCCTATAATCGGCTCTTCTCTTACTAATTATTTAATTCATAATGTTTACCTTTAACTAAGTAAAATAAGTGTTCAGCAATATTTGTTGCATGGTCAGCTGAGCGCTCTAAATATCGGCAAACAAAGGTTAAGTGTGTAATTTGAGAAATATGTGCTGGATTTTCAGCTCCTGCGCGTAGCAATAGCGGGATTGTCGCTCCATATAAATCATCCACGTAATCATCTAGCTCAGCAATTTCCTTAGCATGAACAGTATCTTCCTCTGTAAAAGCTTTGATAATACTCTCTAGCATTTCTACAGTCTTGTTACACATCGTTTGCAAATTTGTTGTAGGAAAAACAAGCGGTTCTTTGCCAATTCGAATTGTCTCTTTGGCAATATTCACTGCATAGTCCCCTACTCTCTCCATATCAGATGCCGCTTTGACAAGCACCATGAGACGACGTAAATCAGTAGCTACAGGCTGCTGCTTAGCAATCATTAAAATAACATGGTCATTGATTTCTTCTTCAAGACGATTGATGATTAAATCGTCCTCAAGAATCTTTAAGGATGTCTCTAAATCCTGATTTAATAATGCTTCAAATGCTATTTTAAGAGCGTTGATACTGCTATTGGCGATCTCGATAAATTGTTCTTGGACTTCTTTTAATTCCTGTTCAAAACGTTCACGTACTACCATCTAATCTCCTCCTTAACCGAAACGGCCTGAAATATAATCTTCAGTACGTTGATCTGCTGGTGTTTGGAAGATAACGTCTGTTTTATCGTACTCAACAACCTCTCCACTTAGGAAAAATGCTGTACGATCTGAAATTCGTGCTGCTTGTTGCATATTATGTGTCACGATAATAATTGAATAATCTTTTTTCAGCTCTTGTACAAGCTCCTCGACTTTTAATGTTGAAATCGGATCAAGTGCAGATGTTGGTTCATCCATTAAAATAACATCTGGTTCAATCGCTAAACAACGCGCCATACAGATTCGTTGTTGCTGACCACCTGATAAACCATATGCATTTTGATTTAAGCGATCTTTTACTTCATCCCAAATAGCCGCACCGCGTAAAGATTTTTCGACAATCTCATCAAGAATCTTCTTATTTTTGATGCCATGGATACGTGGACCATATGCAATATTATCGTAAATAGACTTTGGGAATGGGTTTGGTTTCTGGAATACCATCCCTACTCGAGTACGTAATTCTTCGACAGTATAGCTTTTATCTAAAATATTACGCTCACGATATACTATTTCCCCTGATGTTCGAACACCTGGCACAAGCTCTACCATTCTATTTAGCGTTTTTAAATAAGTAGATTTCCCACAACCTGAAGGGCCAATTATAGCTGTCACTTCATTTTCATAGATGCTTAAATTGATGTCTTTTAATCCATGATGATCACCATACCACAAATTTAAATTACGTGTATCATATACTACTTTTTTGGCAACATTAGGAGATGGCGTTGTAGCCGTATGAATTGGTTTGACAATTGATTTTTCCTCTTTAATACCCAGTACCATAAGGTCACCTCATTAATAACGTTTTTGGAATTTATTTCGAATAAAGATGGCAATAGAATTCATCAGTAAAAGTACTATCATAAGCACTAAAATACCAGCCGCAGCTACACTTTGAAATGCCTCTTGCGGACGCTTTGCCCAATCATAAATTTGCATTGGTAAAGCGGTGAATTGACTCAATAAACCATTCGGTAAAAACTGTAAAATAACAGGGACCCCAATAACAACAAGTGGTGCTGTTTCCCCAATAGCACGAGACAGTGCTAATATGCTTCCTGTTACAATCCCAGGGATGGCTGCTGGTAGTACAACATGCATAATCGTTTGCCACTTCGTTGCACCCATACCATATGAAGCTTCTCGTTGCTCATTTGGTACTGCACGAATGGCCTCCTGTGCCGCAACAATAATAACTGGTAAAATTAATAAACTCATTGTTAAGCCGGCTGCTAAAACACTTTTTCCTAGTCCCATCATTCGAACGAAAATTGTTAACCCAAGTAAACCAAAAACAATGGAAGGTACACCTGATAGGTTAGAGATATTCATACGAATAAAGTCATTTAGTTTATTTTTCTTTGCATATTCCTCTAAATAGATTGCAGTCCCTACACCTAAAATAATGGACACTGGAGCAACAACTGCCATCAGCCACAGAGAACCTACTAAAGCTGTCTTGATCCCCGCTTTATCTGCAAAACGCGATGCAAAATTTGTTAAAAAGTCCATCGATAAAGAGTCGATGCCTTGTGTCACAATACGATAAAGCAAAATTGCTAATGTCACTAATGCAAAGGCAGTTGCTAGGAAAAATAAAGCTTTCCAGACTTTATTGAAAGTAATACGCTTTGTCATTCGTTTCATGACGACCGTGTCATCAATATAGCGCATGTTAGTAAACCTCCCTGAAGCGTTTCGAAATATAGTGAGCAACTAAATTCATCACTAATGTAAAGATAAATAATGTGAATCCAACTGCATAAAGAGAGTAATAGATCGTCGTACCATAACCAGCATCACCTGTTGAAACTTGTACAATATAGGCAGTCATTGTTTGAATCGAGTCTGTCACATTGAAATCAAATTTAGGTGTAGATCCACCAGCAAGTGATACAATCATTGTTTCTCCAATTGCCCGGGAAATAGCGAGAACAACCGAAGCGACAATACCTGATAATGCAGCTGGTAAAACTACTTTAATAGATACTTCAAACTTCGTTGCCCCAAGAGCTAAAGCCCCTTCACGCATACTATTCGGAACAGATGACATCGCATCCTCTGAAAGTGACGTAATCATCGGTAAAATCATAATCCCAACAACAATCCCTGGACTTATTGCATTAAAAAGTTTCAATCCTGGAATAATTTCTTGTAATAATGGTGTCACAAATGTTAATGCAAAGAAACCATAAACGATGGTTGGTATCCCAGCTAAAACCTCTAAAACAGGTTTAACAATACGTCTTGTTTTTTCACTTGCATACTCACTTAAATAAATTGCTGAACCAATTCCAAATGGTACCGCTACTACCGCAGCAATTAGCGTGATTTTCATCGTTCCAGCGATTAGTGGTAAAATCCCAAATAACGGTTCCTTTCCTGAAAACGGTAGCCACTGTGTACCAAATAGGAAATCCGTAATCGAAACACGTTTAAAGAATTCAAACGTTTCAAAAATAAGGGTGAAAACAATGCCAAATGTCGTCAATATGGAGATAAGAGCTGCAGAAAATAATAGAGCTGGCATGGCTTTTTCCACTATTTTCTTAGTTTTATGATTGCGCGATTTTGCAATTAATTGCTGCACAGATGATGTCTTGTTTTCTTTTTGAGAAACCATTGGGAACTCCTTTCAAATAAGAGAGGGAAAGAGCATACATCTCTTTCCCTCTATGCATGTCTACTTATTTTAAGCCTTCTAAAGTTTTTAAAGCCTCTGCATACTTATCTTCAGGTAGACTGACATAACCTACTGCATCTGCCATTTCTCCTGCGTTTTCAAGTGTAAATTTCATGAAATCATATGCCGCATCGCTCTCTTTTATAACACTATTTTTTACATATACGAATAATGGTCGAGAAAGTGGTTTGTATTCACCTGATTCAATTGTTTTATTATTTGGCTCAACGCCATCCACTTTTACAACCCCTAATTTATCTTTATTTTCTAGATAATAAGCGTAGCCAAAGAAACCAATTGCATTTTTGTCAGCTGCAACACCTTGCACAAGGATATTATCATCCTCTGATAATGTTGCTGACTTTGCTAGATCAGCGCCGTCTAAAATAACTTCATCAAAGTAATCAAACGTCCCTGATACTGTAGGTTTTGCGTAATACACGATTTTTTCGTTTGGCCATGATGGATCAATGTCAGACCATTTTTTTTCTTTACCATCTTCCATCCAAATTTTCTTTAATTGCTCAACTGTTAAATCCTTTGCCCAATCATTTTCAGGATTCACAACTACTGATATACCGTCATATGCTAAAGGAAGCTCTGTATAAGCAATTCCTGCTTTTTCAAGTTTCGCTTTCTCTTCATCTTTTATACTACGAGATGCGTCCGAAAAATCTGTCTCACCTGCGATGAATTTTTCAAAACCACCACCTGTACCAGAAATACCTACCGATACTTTGACATCTGGTTGAGTCCCAGCATACTTTTCTACAACTGCTTCAATAATTGGTGCAACTGTTGACGAACCATCTCCCGTTACAGTCCCTTGCAGTTTTTCGTCAGCAGCGTTTTGTCCTGTGCTAGATGGTGCGTTTGTTTCTGCATTGTTACCTTTTTGTGCAGAGTCGCTACCACATGCCCCAAGCATTAATGCTGACCCCATTACCGCTGTCATCGTTAAGTACTTCCACTTTTTCATCTCATTTGCCTCCGTCATTAACATTTTATAGTTGTTTGTCTTACAATCTTTACTATAATGACTGAATGTTGAAGTCGTATAAACAGTTCGTAAAAGAGTCGTAAATGATTGTAATGCTTTGTAAATGATTGTAAAGATGAATTTACAATTGCAATCATTTTCGCCTTAGCGCAATTGTAGCTGTCGCTTCGCTTTCGCACAGAAAAACAATGTAGCTGTCGCCTCGCTTTCGCTACAGAAAACACTTGCCGCAGACGCTTCGCTTTCCCACAGATACCTGAGTTCCTATATTTCAGTAGGGGTTTGGCCCCCCATTGAAATTGGACCACATTAAATTCATCTCCCTCATTCAAAGATAGGAGTCCTCTTCTAAATGAAGATAAAACTTGCTTCATTTTGGAAAAATGCTATAATAAGCAATTGTGTCAGGAAATAATCTATGAGGAGTTTTACTTTGTGATAAAGCATGCAAAAGTACAAAATGCTGATTACTTTAAAACGTATTTAACACTTGTTATGGAACATCGGGAATTTACTTTACCGGAAGCCGTTGATTTTATGGTAGAGTCTTATTTCTGTAATAATATAGAGCTTTATGGATTAAAACCGAAACAACAATTTGAAATAGCTATTCAACAATTATCTGTCTAATAAGACATTTATAAAACAAATAAAACACGGTATGAAAATGTTGATCTTCATACCGTGTTTTTTCGTGGGTATTCAATAATACTCTGAAACTGTAAAAAAACCGCTAGGCATAGAAATGCACTAGCGGTTTTTCTTATTTTTGCTCATCTTCACCAATTTTGTCTTGTGTAATAGCTGGTAAAATTGGCTGTTTTACGTTACTGTCAGTCACTTTTTCAGCTTCGTATTTTGCTTTTAACTCAAAATATTTATCTACAGCTTCTCTAGCAATAACATTATTATTCGTTAAATGCGCACCTGTGTTAGTCGTTGCCCATGGAATGACAACTGCATAGGCAATTTCAGGATTTTCATAAGGAGCAAAACCAACATGAGTAAAGGTAAGTGTATCCGTACCATTATACTCTTTTAAAGGTCCATAATATACTACCTGAGCAGTACCTGTTTTTCCTGCCGCTGTATACGGTGCATTTGCAAATTGAGCTCGCGCAGTACCTTGCGAACCTGTATAAACTAGGCGTAATCCTTTTTTTATCCAATCAATTTCTTCTGTAGGATTATCGATACGATTTAAAATTGTTGGCCCTATTTCAGTCACTAATTGACCTAACTGTTGCCCATCATTTGATGGCTCACGTACCTCTTTCACAACATGGGGCTTAATACGATAACCACCATTAGCGATTGTCGAGATATACTGCGCCAATTGTAAAGGCGTGTACGTATCATATTGTCCAATCGCTAAGTCGAGTGTTTTACCACCCATCGTTGGACCAGATGGACCCTCTACACCACTAAATTCATTCGGTAAATCAATACCTGTTTTTACACCTAAGCCAAATTGCGCATAATTATTACGCATTTTAGGGAATGTATCGTCTTTTAAACGAAGTGGCATCCCATAGCTATACGGTGTTCCATTAATAAGCATTGCAATTTTAAACATATAAACATTTGACGAACGTTCTAGAGCAGTTAAGTCATTCAGCGAAATATAACCATTTCTGTTGAAAATTGAAGTTTTTGGAGATGTCCCTGCTAATACAATTGGTTCATCTCCCATTGTGGTACCCATTGAAACAACTCCTTGATTATAACCAGTAAGGAGAGTTGCTGCCTTCACTGCAGAACCTGCCTCATAAGCTGTTGTAAAGGTACCATATGAATAATCGACTACTTCATTTTTCCCTGTTTCAGGATTTTTCTCAATCTTCTTACCGACCATTGATAAAACATCGCCTGTATTTGGGTCCATCATGACTAAAAAGGCACGATCAAGTAAATACGAACCACCTTGGGATTTTAATTTAAGCAATTCTCGCTCGACAATTTTTTCTGTTTCTAATTGTAGTTCACTATCAATTGTAAGTTTTAAATCTTTACCTGGCTCACCTTCAAAGGTAGTAACGGTATCAACTACCTGCCCTTTTTTATTCGTAATATTTTTAACAACTGATTTTTGTCCTTGCAGTAAATCTTCATATTGTGCTTCTATATAACTTTCACCAACACGGTCATTTCGTGAATAATCACGAGCTAAATAATAATTCAGCTTTTCTTTTGGAATCCCTTTTGTTGGTACTGTTGTACGTCCTAAAATACCAAGTGTTGATAATTTTAAACGCTTCCAGTCAGTTGTTGTGTTCACGCCTGGTAGTTGAGTTAAACGCTCAGAGACACGTGCAAATTCATCCGCAGACACATTTTCACTCTTAATAATTTGTGGTGATAAACTGTAGCCTGATACCATCTCTCGATAGATTGCTAATACTTCTAAGTCATGTTCTGTCAATTGCAACAATTCTTCGTTCGTGATTCGTTCACGAACAAGCTTATCTATCTGTGCATTGATTTGACTTTCCGATACATTTTCTTGTGCTCTAATTTTCTTTTGTTCTTTCTCTGTTACCTTTGCATAGGCAGCGTCATGATTTTTTAGCATCCAAAAATCCTGTTTATCACGTAAAGTGACACGGTTTGTTGGCTGCTCAATCAATTGTGACAGCTTTTCTGCTATGTCTAGCATTTCGTCCGTTTTTGTCGATGGCATTTTCGTATACGTAATGGCATTTTCTGGTTGGTTATCCACTAAAATTCGCCCGTATCGATCATACATTCGTCCCCTTGGCACACTTGTATTGACAGCTACTTCCTCTTTACGCTCTAAATCGCGTACATAATCTTCCCCTTTTACGATTTGCATATAGCCTAGCCTAAAAATTAGCATCGAAAATACGATAAATATAGCAAAGAAAAGGACATTCATACGAAATGTTAAATTAGAGTGATGTTTTGCTTTAACACTCGTCGCGCGATTTTTTCCCGGTGCTTTGCGCATATGTATTCCTCCTCATCTAATTACAATTTAAATACACGATATTTAGTATACCATTCGAAGGTACGACAGGAAAGCATGCACTTGAGAATTTATAATTGAAAACATCATTTATTTGACGGCACTTTAAGATGAAAAGTTTCTGTTTTTTATCGATTGCTTGAAAAATAGTTTTAACAATCAATTATGCCTCGGCATAATTGCGTCCGTAATCGGCTTTGTGTTTGCACAAAGCACTCCTTCCCGATTTCCGTGACATCCGCCAGAGGCTTTAGGCCAGCATTATGTTGGTCACTCAGTCGTGTGTTGTTGTTGCTGCCGCTTCGCTTTCGCACAGATAAAACCGTGTTGCTGCCGCTTCGCTTTCGCACAGATAAAACCGTGTTGCTGCCGCTTCGCTTTCGCACAGATAAAACCGTGTTGCTGCCGCTTCGCTTTCGCACAGATAAATTGCCACAGGACGTGGCGTTCTTAAACTGAGTTCCTCTATTTCAGGGGATGTTTGGACACCCGCTGAAAAGTAACTTAAAACCGCATTCATCACACCACCTATAGATGCGGGAGACTTCCGCTGAAAGAAGTTAAATATTGGGAGGGTGAGGCACAATGTGAAGCTTCCCCAAACGATCCTGCTTCCCCCTTTTTCAGCCCAACAGACAGTAAATTTCTCTCCGACGTGTTGGTGCATTCTTCTCCACTTTGAATTGTATTGGATACCTCAAACATTATAGAACCTAAATAGAAAGCAAAAAAGGCTATGCCTTGGCGAGTAATCACCTTTGGCATAGCCTTCTAATAAACAGTAATTATTTTGCAGCTTGGAATTTAGCTTCCACTACATCCCAGTTTACTACGTTCCAAAATGCACCGATGTAATCTGGACGACGGTTTTGGTAGTTTAAGTAGTAAGCATGCTCCCAAACGTCTAAACCTAGGACTGGAGTTTTACCTTCCATAACTGGAGAGTCTTGGTTTGGAGTAGATGTAACAGCAACTGAGTCACCATCAACGATTAACCAAGCCCAACCTGAACCGAAGCGAGTTGTAGCAGCTTTTGCAAATTCTTCTTTGAATGCATCGAAAGAACCGAATTTCGCATCGATTGCTTTTGCAACTTCGCCAACTGGAGTTTTTGAACCGCCTGGAGCGATTAATTCCCAGAATAATGTATGGTTAGCATGTCCGCCACCGTTGTTACGTACAGCAGTTTGTTTGTCAGCTGGAAGAGCATCAATGTTTGCGATAAGATCGTTAATGTCTTTTTCAGCAAATTCAGTGCCTTCTACTGCTGCGTTTAAGTTTGTTACATAAGTATTGTGGTGTTTAGAATGGTGAATTTCCATTGTTTTTGCATCGATATGTGGTTCTAATGCGTCATAAGCGTAAGTTAATTGTGGTAATTCGTAAGCCATTGTTAAGTTCCTCCCTAAAGTAAAGAAATAATTAGTACATTCATAGATTATCAAAATTGGTCAAACCATTCAACGAAAAATACTTCAAATTGAAGATTTCAGCCTTTTGACTGAAAAACCAATACGATTACTATCCTACCCTGTTTTTTAAATCGCTAAACTTTGTATGAAAGAAAATCATATCGCTATAAAGAACACAACGATCATGACGATTTGAATCACTGCTTTTGAAAGTGTTGATGCCAAGAAGCCAACGAGAGATCCAATCCCGCTTTTCACAGCCTCTCCAAATGTACGACGCTCTACGATTAACTCTCCAATCACAGCTCCTAAAAATGGGCCGACTAATATACCTACAACCGGAATGACGAACGGACCAATTAATAAACCAATGGTACTGCCCCACATACCAGCATTTGAACCACCAAATTTTTTAATACCAAAGGCATTGGCTACAGAATCAGCAACAAATAAAATGACAACAAATATAATTTCACTCGCCCAGAACCACCAGCTTAGCTCCGTAAATGAAAAAAATAATCCATATACTAAAAAACCACCGATTAAAAAAATCACACCTGGAATTATCGGGTATACCAATCCAACAAATGAAATGATAAAGCAGGCAATCACTAAGATCCAGCCAACAACTTCCATAAAAATTCTCTCCTTTTGTTGAGCATCAGGTTAGTTAATCAGAAGAAGATAATCTATTCTACTATCGTGAGCTGAGCCACTTCTTCGGCTACAATCAGCTAAAAATGAGCATACATAGCTCAAAACTAGCAAATAAATCCTTGTTCCTACTCAACCAGCCTGATCATGCATTGCCTTTCATACGGATTCACTAAGCTAAAAGTTTCGTTCATTTAATTTCGAATCCCTAAAATAGAGTCAGCTATATTTACAGCATGATCTCCTATACGCTCTAAATTGCTAACGATATCCGTATAGACGATTCCTGCCGCTCCATTACATTCATTTGTATTTAAACGCGCAATATGCTTTTGTCTTAGCTTATCTTCCATATCATCTATCAAGCTTTCGAGTTCAGTTACTTCCTGTGCCAAGCTCAAACTAGCTGTATCCAGAGCCGCAATACTCTTTCGTACAGCTTCAATAGCCAAGCTAAACATGCCTATTAAATCTTGTCGCGCTGACTTACTTAAACTTACCTCATGATGATCTTTATATTGTAAAAGCTCTAAAATATTTTCAAAATGATCGCCAATACGTTCAATGTCTCGAACATTTGTTAGAAGTGTATGGTGTCTTACTGAGTCTGCTCGAGAAAGTGGCTGCTTAGACACCATCACTAAATAATTCGTGATTTCCTTGTCTAAATGATTGAGTGCTACTTCTAATTGTAAAACTGTAGGAATATGAGCAGCTTCACCTGTTTTCATATATAAAAATGTTTCTTCTAAACCATGAAGTGCATGTTCCCCCATACGTAACACTTCCTCTTTCGCTTGCCCAAGTGCAATTGCCGGAGAGGAATCAATGAATGATGGATCTAAATGCTTCGTTGTCACATCAATATTTCCATCATGCCCAGGAACTAGCTTCGTGACAAGCGCAGCCAATGCTCCAATAAATGGAAGCTGAATCAACATATTAATTATGTTAAATGAGCCATGCGCTATCGCTATTTGCATTTTCGCTTCTAAATGGAATAGCCCACTAATCCACTGAACGTAATGCATAAAGGGTGTAAAGAACACCATGAAAATGATCGTACCTATAATATTAAATAGTACATGGGCTGCCGCCGCACGTTTAGCGTATATAGAAGCACCAAGTGTAGCTAAAACTGCCGTAATGGTCGTGCCTATATTTTCACCAAATAAAATAGGTAAAGCACTATCTAAGCCAATTAAATGCTCAGCATATAAGCCCTGTAGCACACCAACAGTTGCTGTTGAACTTTGGACAAGCAATGTAAAAACTGTTCCTAGAAAAATTCCTACAATGGGCTGATCCCTTAGATGAAGCGTTAATGATGTTAGGTCCGCTAATTGATGAAGTGACTGCATGCTTGCACTCATTAGCTCTAATCCTAAAAATAATCCCCCAAAGCCAAATAATATTTGCCCGATATACTGATATGTTGCTTTCTTAAAGAAAAATAACAATCCAGCACCAATCGCCAATAATGGATAAAAATATATGCCGATATTAATGCCAATAATAAAGGCGGTTATGGTCGTCCCAATATTTGCCCCCATAATGACACCGATTGCTTGACGTAATGTTAAAAAACCTGCACTCACTAGCCCAACCGTAATCACCGTTGTTGCAGAGCTCGACTGGATACAAATCGTTACAATTATGCCCACTAGCACTCCCATTAAAGGATTTGTTGTAAAACGATTCAACCATTCACGCAGTCGATCATCTGATGATTTTTGCAGCCCATCCCCCATAAATTTTATGGAAAATAAAAAGACTCCTAAACCGCCTAAAAATTGAAACAGTATGCTTTGCCAATCTATTGTCAATTGTATTCGCTCCAATTCCTACATCTCTACTTCTCTATTCCTAATCTTTAAAGGATAGTATAGAAAAAGTAAAGAAAACCTTTAACTTCTTTACACAATATTAACATTTCATTATCGTATTCTCAGTTATTATTTCTAATTTCATATCTTGTCAAAGTTGAACATGGTAAAATAGCGATTGGAGGAGATATGCATATGAAACACTCACAACTATTTATCGATAGCTTAATTCATCCAAAAAAACTTGCTGCCTATCGTTTATTACCTATCGGAAAAGTCATTCAATATACCTTTCTTCTAATTACTGTTGTTACAGTTTTCTCTTTTGGTCGTTTTACGGCAGGAATGTCTGTTGATACATTGGATATGAATAGTTTAAATGGTCTAACTGAATACATAGAAGGCGTTAAATGGGTATTGTATCCCGTGACATTCATCATGCTTTTTGTTTTTACTACGATGCTTATTTTTGCACAAATTGCTCTCTATGCCTTAGCAGGTCTACTGATCTTACAAGTCATGAAGCGTCGCGGAGAATACCGTCACATTTGGCGTACTACGACATTTGCCATGACTTGGGCAATTCTAATAAGTATGCTATCAGATTATCTACCGATTAACAGCACAATTATCTCTGTTTTCTCTTTATTTTTAACTGTAACTCTACTAATCGTAGCCATCACAAAATATCCAAAACAACCAATCACAAAATAATATGCATGATTCCCTCCTCTTCTAAATATAGTGTTAGAAAAGGAGGGGATTTTTTGCGTGCTTTTGTGTTAACAGCTATCATCATTATTTTTGCTTTTGTTGCGAAAGTAGATTTGACAGAAGGTTCATTACACCTTGCTGCCATTTATCCGAAAGATACTAAAAACGCCCTTTGTGAGCAGCAGCGAGAACCAAACTATATCACTGTACAGACTATTCAAGGCGATACTATTCACAGTTTATTTGCACTGCATCCCGCCAAAGTACCAATGACCTTTCCTGAACGTTTACAACTATTTTATGAATTAAATCCACACTTACAATTACAGGCTCTTGTTCCTGGTGAAAATATTAAGCTTCCTCTGTCGTTTGAATTTGAAAACAATTGTGGAAAATGAAAAGTTAGCGTTTCTTCCTTGTCCTTATTTTCCTACACTGCTAAAATAAATGTCAGTGACGGTCGAAAGTATGGCCCGAAAAGGAGAGAAAGTTAATGACTGAAATTTGTCACCGTACAAATACACGTCCCGTGCGTGTCGGTAACTTAACAATTGGTGGTAGTAATGAATTATTCATTCAAAGTATGTGTACAACAAAAACACATGATGTCGAAGCAACAGTAGCAGAAATTCTTCGTCTTGAGGAAGCAGGATGTCAAATTGTTCGTGTCGCAGTACCAGATGAGCGTGCAGCTGATGCGATTGCAGAAATTAAGAAACGTATCAATATTCCATTAGTAGCTGATATTCACTTTGACTATAAATTAGCGTTAAAAGCAATTGAAAATGGTATCGATAAAGTTCGTATTAACCCAGGTAATATTGGGCGTAAGGAAAAAGTTGAAGCTGTTGTTAATGCAGCTAAGGCTAAAGGTATTCCAATCCGTATCGGGGTAAACGCTGGTTCATTAGAGCGTCATATTTTAGAAAAATATGGTTACCCTACTGCAGATGGTATGGTAGAATCTGCCCTTCACCATATTAAAATTTTGGAAGACTTGGACTTCCACGATATTATCGTATCCATGAAGGCATCAGACGTAAATTTAGCGATTGAGGCCTATGAAAAAGCGTCTAAAGCCTTTGATTATCCTCTACATTTAGGAATTACTGAATCAGGTACATTATTTGCTGGTACAGTAAAATCAGCGGCTGGCCTTGGCGCAATCCTTTCAAAAGGTATTGGTAATACATTACGTATTTCACTATCTGCAGACCCTGTTGAAGAGGTTAAAGTAGCACGTGAACTATTAAAATCATTCGGTCTTGCTTCTAATATGGCAACACTTATTTCTTGCCCAACATGTGGTCGTATCGAAATTGATTTAATTTCAATTGCCAATGAGGTAGAAGAATATATTTCTAAACTTAATGTACCGTTAAAAGTAGCTGTTCTTGGTTGTGCGGTAAACGGTCCTGGCGAAGCACGTGAAGCCGATATCGGCATTGCTGGTGCTCGTGGTGAAGGTTTACTATTTATGAAGGGTAAAACAGTTCGTAAAGTGCCTGAAGAAACAATGGTAGAAGAGTTGAAAAAAGAAATCGATAAATTAGCAGCTGAAATGGTAGAAAAACGTGCAGCTGAAGAAGCAGAAAAAGCGAACGCCTAAGGAGGTGCTAGCATGAAAAAGCCACGCTTTGGTATTGATATCGATGGAACAGTGACATGTCCTAGTACACTTATTCCACATATCAATAAACAATACAATGTAAATATTACACTTGACGATGTGTGCGAATATGATTTTTTATCAGCTTTTCCCCACCCTGTTGATCGTGTAGCATTTAATACATGGTTTAAAGAAAATGAGCCATTTATGTATGAAGTATCTGAAGCAGCTAAAGATGCGAAAGATATTTTAAATACGTGGAAAGAAAACTACGAACTTTATTACATCTCTGCTCGTGGTGAGAATGTATCAGATGTTACGGTAAATTGGTTTAACTCACAGTCTATTCCGTACGATCATATCGAGCTCATAGGTAGTCACGATAAGGTTTCCGTAGCAAAAAAACATAGTGTTGAGGCATTCTTTGAAGATAAACACGATAATGCGGTCATGCTTGCGGAGGAATTAAAAATACCGGTTGTATTATTTGACACTCCGTATAATCGTCTTGCTGTTCCGGACAATGTCGTACGCGTTTATAACTGGCAAGAAGCCAACCAATTTATCACAAACTATTTTAAATAAATCAATTATGCCTCGGCATAATTGCGTCCGGAATCGGCTTTGTGCTTAGGCCTGCACGAGGGCCGACAGGATGTCGGTCATTTCGGTAATGCCACAGGACGTGGCGTTTTTACCGATGCAGGTCAGTTAGCCGTTATCGCATGGATGCGATGGTTTTAGGCTAACATCCCCTAAGCACTCCTTTCCGATTTCCGTGACATCCGCCGGAGGCTTTAACTTCTTTCAGCGGATGTTTGTACACCTGCTAAAAAAAACTTAAAACGGCATTCATCTCACCACCTATAAAGGTGAGAGACTTTTGCTGAAATAAGTTAACGGAGTCGTGTTCATACATTGAACACGACTCTTCTTTTATATATCAAGTATCCCTCGTAACCAACGCTCCACGAAATTCTCAAAGGTAATTCCATAATTTTCATAAACAGCATGGTACACGAAATAAGTTCCTAATCGCTCAAGTAATTCATCATTAATCTTCATCACAAACCGCTCCTTTTATTTTATCAATTTCGCCTTGGCGTAATTGTAGCTGCCGTTACAAAAACATTTGCTGAACGAAGATAAATTAACTAAATTTTCAGATACTCAAACTTCCAATTTCTCGAACATTCTAGTAGAGGTCGCATCGTTGCAAAACCGTCACAAACTGCCGCCTTCATGCCCTTTCTTCGTAGTTTTCTTTTCGTTAATATAGTAGTAACAATTTGCAATACTGGAGGGACTACTTGTGAGATGGATGACAAAGGTAGCTTGTATAACATGTCTTTGTGCGCCGCTAGCTGGCTGTGGTGATCGATTATCTGAAATTAAAGACGCGGTTTCAGGCATAAATTCAGCAGCAGAAACTGCAGCCAGTGCAGTTGATCGTGATGTACATGCTATACGAGCAATTGCCATTAACTATAAAGATACATCTTTTACGGTTAATAACCTGTTTAAAACTATTTTACGTGACGTACGCTGGGATTATGACGATGAAAAAAGTGAGCTTCATGTGAGAGGTACATGGCAAGCACCACTATTTTCTGAGCAACCATGGGATGATACGATGAAAAAACAACTAGCAGAAACAGGTGTAGTAAAGGTTACGTGCACTATTAAGAACAATAAAATTGATAGCGCCCTCACAAATGTAACACTTATTTTTAATGACGAAACGATTCTAGAAATGACTGGCGAAGATGCACTTTATCACCTATATGATACATATTTACAAAAAGAAACTTTGTAGCTTTTCTATTTTTAAACAATTTTATAATGTATAGCTCTTCGGCAAAACGTGGGGTTGATTTCCGTTCCGACTGGGCGCTTTGTTGCTGTCGCTTCGCTTTCGCACAGATAAAACATTTGTCGCTGTCGCTTTGCTTTCGCGCAGATAAAACATTTGTCGCTGACGCTTCGCTTTCGCGCAGATAAAACATTTGTTGCTGTCGCTTCGCTTTCCCACAGAGCAAAGCTTCCTGGGGGGCGTCCGATGAGCCGCTTGGGGCAACAGATGTTTTTTGTGCGAAAGCGTAGTGTAACGTAGCGGCAGCGACAGGATGTTGGTCACGAAGGCGTTATCACAGGACGTGATGGTTTTAGCCTTCCTTCCCCTATCGCCGATCCCCAAGGAGTCGCCCAGTCGTAACGAAGATCAACTACTTCACATAGCATATTTCTTTTAACATGTTACTCTTATCTATAGAGATAAAACGAAAACATCATTAACGGAAAGCTGTACACAAGAACAGAAATCACCCCCTGCCCTCGTTTTGCCGAAGAGACATATTTTGTTTAACCGGACATTTTCATTGACTTATTAGTTTCATGGATACAGCTTTTCTAACATTTTATTTGTTAGGAAAGCTATTTTTTTGTTCACTTACAAATAAGCCCCTCCCCCAGAGAAATCTTACAATTTCGAAATATTGGACTCTCTTATTTGAAACCAACCAAACCAGCAAGTTATAATCAAAGTATCACGTGATGGTTTGGAGGTGTTTGCATTGGGACAGAGAGATTAAAAATTGGCGAGCTTGCAGAAAAAACAAGCATTACAAAAAGAACAATCGATTATTATACAAACATTGGCTTATTAGAAGCAGAACGTTCTGCATCCAATTATCGCTACTATGCCCCTGCAATGATTGAACGACTTCATTTTATTGAGCAACGCAAACAGCAAGGTCTTTCACTCATAGATATACAATATGAACTAAACATCACTCCGCATGAAGAAATCGATGTACAAATGCTACGTGTAAAAAAGCAAGACTTAGAGCAGGATGTAACTTTTCTACTTGAACAAATAAACAAACAAGACAATAAAAATATTGCAAAGATTAAAAAAAATGTTTCTCCCGAAAGTATTGCACTCATGCAGTCTTTACTTTTACTTATTCATAATTAGGAGGTGACGTTCTGTTCATACAGAACGACTATTTGGAGACCATACTCAACTTATCGATTTTTACCATTTTATTAGCTTTAACTGGCTTTTTCGTGGCAACGGAATTTGCTATTGTAAAAGTACGTTCCTCAAGGCTTGACCAATTAATTGCGGAGGGCAATAAAAAAGCCATTTCTGCAAAGTATGTTGTCAATCATTTAGACGAATACTTATCTGCCTGTCAGCTTGGTATTACTGTAACAGCGCTTGGTATCGGGATGGTCGGTGAAAAAACCTTTGAATTTATGCTACACCCTCTTTTTAGCTTGATTGGCATTTCAGATAAATATATGACAATCTTTACAATTGGTAGTGCTTTTGCCATTGCAACATTTTTACATGTTGTTGTCGGGGAGTTGGCACCAAAAACTGCTGCGATTCAAAAGGCTGAAACGATCACACTCCTTTTTGCCAAGCCTATTATGCTGTTCTATAAAGTGATGTATCCATTTATCTGGTTCTTGAACGGCTCAGCTCGAGTATTAATTGGCCTATTTGGTATGAAGCCTGCTTCAGAGCATGAATTATCACATACAGAGGAAGAATTACGATTACTGCTATCTGAAAGCTTTGAAAGTGGTGAAATCAATAAAACAGAGCTAAAGTTTGTGAATAATGTCTTTGAATTTGATGAACGTATTGCTCGCGAAATTATGGTTCCTCGAACAGAGATTGTTGGAATTGAAAAAAATGAATCTTTTACAAATATGATTCATTTTATCGCCGCTGAAAAATATACTCGTTATCCTGTTTATGATGGTGATCGTGATAATATTTTGGGCTTTGTCAACGTTAAGGAATTGTTTACACACGGTTTGCTTGAGCAGCTTACAGACGATTCCTTAATCCTTAAAGATTTCATTAATCCTGTTATACGAGTAATTGAAACGATTCCTATTCAAGAATTACTTGTGCGTATGCAAAAAGAGCGAATTCATATGGCCATTTTAATGGATGAATACGGCGGGACATCAGGGCTTGTAACAGTCGAGGATATTTTAGAAGAAATTGTAGGTGAGATTCGCGATGAGTTTGACGATGATGAAATTGCAGAAATCCGAAAAGTAAGCGACGATCACTATATTTTAAACGCAAAAATGCTCATTGAAGATGTTGAAAAACTTTTAAATGTTACACTTGAAGCAGAAGAAGTTGAAACACTAGGCGGTTGGTTTTTAACATTAAATAATGGTATTAAAGCAACTAAAAATATTGAGCTGGCGCCATATATATTTAGTATTTATGAGCAGCAAGGCCATCGGATTCATTACATCGAGGTCCGTCCCCTTCGTAATATTTTACCTACTGTTTTAGAAGCATAATCTGACTGATACGGTTTTCTAAATAGCGTATAACAATTTTGGCTTTACAAGTATCATTTAATTAGGGATAATCTGGTTTCCCTAAATACTTTCTTCTTATTCCATTATTAGGCATATCCATATATAATAAATATATGGATATGATTCTATTTTCAGGGGGCATTACATATGAAATTGTTTAAACTATATCATTCGGACGGTATTCATATCATTACCGACGTCAAAAAACACAAAACTAACATTGAATTAAAAACAATTACAGGTGAAGTATTATATATTATCGTAGTAACAGATGAAAACTACACAGTGTACGATGATCGCTTTGCTGGTGCTTCAAAGCAATTAAATTCTGTGGAGGCATTTGATATTGACGGAAGCTTCCGTAGCTTAGATTTTGATAATATGCGTTCCCTCTTCAAAGAGGCATTTACAAAGCTATTACAAGAGATTGCAGAATGTGTCAATGATAATGATGAACTAGTAGATATTGATACACTACGACATAAAGTAAGCGCTCAAATTAAAGGTATCCATTTCCGCGTTATTTCTGACACAAAAAAATACGAGATTTAAAAATCTAACAGACTGTCTAATAAATAGATTGCGGGACAGTCTGTTTTTTACATTACAAATATTCAGTACTTTCACCACAGTTGTCACGAAACAGAAAACATCTCATACCACTTTCATGTATAATAGTATTTATCTATCTGGAAGAAAGGGTGTTTTGGATGAATCGTGAACAATTAATCACACTTATTTCAGAAAAACTGAAATTAATCCGTACTGAAAAAGATTTAACACAGGATCAGATGAGTGATTTACTAGGACTCTCTAAAAAAACACTTGTTCAAATTGAAAAAGGTCGTATTTATACTGGTTGGACTACAACGGTTGCGGTTTGTGCATTATTCCGAGAAAGCTCAATTTTACAGCATGAGCTTGGCGGGGATCCACTTGAGGTTGTCGACTTAATCGCTAATAACGGAACATTACACCCTAAGGAAAAGACGATGGGTGGATACATATGGTGGAAAAATCTTAGCGAGCACAAAGGTTATCGTCTACAACAAAACGTCATTAGTCAACATTTTCGAATTTTAGATACGAATAACTATCGACTACTATCAACATTCGAAGAGTCAATAGCTAAACAAGAATGGGAAAAGTTTCAAGAATAATTAAGGTACTGTACTTGCACATAACGTAGAAGCATCGCATCCAAATACTTCTAAGTTATGTGCAAGAAGTACTAGAATCAGAAAGAGCCTTTGTAAACGCTGACGATATGCGAGTGATAGCACTCTTTTTCTACATTTGTCTTTTTGATTTCCTCTACTCTACTTTCTTTAATATTTTCTCTCACACCCTAGGTCTTTTCATGCATTTATCAAAATTCCTATAAATGAAGATACGGAAATGACAGCAATGCATTTTCAATTCTCTCCCTACGCTATCCAACACTATAGACAAATGAATACGGAAACGGAGTCACTTCTTCATAGGATAAAGTGTAACTAGAAAACGATAGTATGGAATGATAACATTCCCATCAAATTTTTGGTTAAAAGTTACATTAGTCGAAATTTGTAACACTATTCTCTATACTTAACAATAGCTTCTCTAATACTGGAAAGGATGCTTCTTTATGGATCGAATATTAGCAATTAGTGATATACATGGGGAATTAGAACTTTTTGAAGAATTATTATTAAAAACAAATTATGATACTACGCAAGATCAGTTATTTTTACTTGGCGATTATATTGATCGAGGACCTGCATCTTGTGGCGTTTTAAACTTAGTGGGAGAATTGCATGCAAAAGGTGCACGTGTTCTATTAGGTAATCATGAAGCCATTATGCTAAAAGCCTGTCGCTCTGGTCATCCTAAGCCGTGGAATCATTGGGTGGAACTTTGCGGTGGCGAGGCAACACTTGCAAGCTATGGTTATCATTTAGACGATTTTAAGGAAGTCATTGAAAATGAGACATTACCTAACTTTATTCAGACCTTACCAAAGCTCGAAGAACATTTACAGCTTATCGAAACCTTTGATACTTACATCGAAATAGAGGATGCCATTTTTGTACATGGCGGTGTTGTTCCTGGAGTAGCTTTGGCAGAAACAGATCCCATGCAATTTTTATGGATTCGTGAAGAATTTCATGTAGGTTATCAAGGCGAGAAAACTGTAATCTTTGGCCATACACCTACCTATAGACTTCACCAAAATCCAACAGATTACAGTGTCTATTTTGGCGAAAATAATATCATTGGTATAGATGGTGGAGCTGTTTTTGGAGGTCAGTTACACGCATTTGAATGGCCAAGTCGTCAAATAATCTCGGTAGAAAAGGAAAAGCCAACAAGTGTAGAATAACCTGTTGGCTTTTTGTGCTGAATGAAGATAAAAGATTTAATACAATTTAAAAATAACACCTACTAAAGAGTACACAATAACAGTTGTAAATAAAATTGTCATATGGATAAGTGAGAAAACAAACATTTTTGTTGCCCATTTTATTTGATCTTTATTACTGTGGTAACCGTAAATACTCATCACAAGCCATGCAATGCTTAGCAATAGAGCAACAAGCATAATACCAACACTTAAAGTGCCAAATAAGAAGCTGGATAAGATTAATAAGATTAAATAAAAGTTCGTTTGATAATAAGTACGACGCATCCCTTTTACAACCGGAAGCATTGGAACGCTGGCAGCTTCGTAATCAGCATGCTTACGAATGGCAATGGCATAGAAATGGGGCATCTGCCAAATGACCATAACCAAAAATAGGCCAAGTATCGCAGGATGTGTAATATCATAAGAAACAGCTGCCCAACCAATGTACGCTGGAATCGCCCCTCCTATACTCCCAACTTCCGTGTTATAAATCGTATGTCGTTTTGTCCACATCGTATAGGGTACTACATATAAAAACACCCCTAAAAGACCAAATGCTGCAGCTAATGGTGAAGCAAGTGCCAACACAGATGCCCCGATAATGAGCATGGCAAAAGCTAAAATTAACGCTGATTTAGCTGACATTTCACCTGTTACAGTTGGTCGACTTTGCGTACGAGGCATTACAGCATCAATGTCGCGATCATACACATTATTAAATGCACCAGCAGCACCAATAACAAGTGCAGAGCCAATCGTCGCGAAAATAATTTCAGGTATATTCTCTACAAAAGTCATTTTATTTTTGTACATACCTAGCGTTAAACCAGCCCACATAGGAATTAAATTGGATTTAATGATTCCTGTTTTTACTGTCTGCGCTAAAATAGAAGAGCGTGAGGACTTCTCCAATGACTTCTTGGAAGAATGTAGTTTTTGCTCCGTTTTTAGATTTTGTTCCATTCATCTTAATTCCTTTTCTCTCTTAATTTCTACACGCTTTACCATTAGAAAGCGACAAATTTTGCATGCAATCAATTATGCCTCGGCATAATTGCGTCCGGAATCGGCTTTGTGCTTAGGCCTGCAGGATGCAGGTCAGTTAGCCGTTATCGCATGGATGCGATGATTTTAGGCTAACATCCTTTAAAGAACTCCTTTCCGATTCCGTGACATCCGCCGGAGGCATTGGGCCAACGTAATGTTGGTCACTCAGTCGTTGCCACAGGACGTGGCGTTCTTAGACTGAGTTCCTCTATTTCAGCGGATGTTGGCACATTCTTTGCCAAGTAGCTTACACCCGCATTCATCACCATCTATAAGATGGTTGACTTCTGTAGCTGACGCGTTGCTTTCGCTACAAAAAAATTCGCTAAAAAAATGAGACATATCAAATTATTATTCTACCTCTTTTAGATAGAGTCTGTCTCAATGTTCACATAAAGTACATGATTTTCTTACTCTTTATATTTTACCTAATAAAAATTGAGATACACGTTCATTCACAACATCTTCTATGATACCACCGACTGACGTGAATTTGAACCTAATTGGCTTGATTCTTTGCATATTACTATTCAAGGAAAACAATCTACTCTATACTAAGGTGTATGTTTTAACTATATGAAGGAGTGTCTACCACGTGAAATACGGATTTATCGGCCTTGGAAATATGACAACAGCCATTATTAAAGGAATGTGTAAAAGCGGAGATTTTGATCCTACTTTTATTTATGGCTATAATCGTACCAAAGCCAAAACAACAAAATTAGCAAACTCTTACGGTATTCAAGCCGCAAGCTCTATTGAAGATATTATGTCAAATTGTGACGTCATTATCCTCGGTGTTAAACCCCAAATGTTACCAGATGTTTTACCAGAGGTGAAAAAGCATTTACAAGACAACCATGTCATTGTTTCCATTGCCGCAGGTAAAAATATTTCATATTTTCAAGGTTATCTATCTGAAGTTACCCCTATTATTCGTGTAATGCCAAACATTAATGCGCTTATAGGTGCCTCCACAAGCTGCTTTATAGCGAGTGAACCAGTATCAGATGTCCAGCTTCAGCATGTCATTTCACTGTTTGAAACAGTTGGCACAATAATCGAGGTACCTGAACATTTATTTTCCATATTTACAACGATTGGTGGTGCTTCACCAGCATTCACCTATATGTATATTGACGCTTTAGCGCGTGCTGCTGTACGTGAAGGGATGCCAAAAAGCATGGCGCTTGATATTGCGGCAAATGCAGTACTCGGCAGTGCAAAAATGATTATACAATCTCAGGAACATCCCTGGGCACTTGTAGATCAGGTATGTTCACCGGGAGGGACAACTATTCAAGGTGTATCCTCATTACAAAGCAATCATTTTGAAACAACGATTCACGATGCAGTAGCTGCCGTGACTGACAAAGATCGAAGCTTATCAAAATAGCTCTTGATTGATCTACTAAAGATTAAAAATGAAAACCGAGACATCCTTCATGTCTCGGTTTTCATTTTGTTTAATGAGTAATTTTAAATAAAGTTATAGCTCTTCGGCAAAGTGAGGAGTTGATTTCCGTTCCGACTGAGCGCTTTGTTGCTGACGCTTCGCTTTCGCACAGAGCAAAGCTTCCTGGGGGCGTCCGATGAGCCGCTTCACTCGCGATGCTCGCTCCAGGGTCTCGGGCCAACAGATGTTTTTTGCGCGAAAGCGTAGTGCTAACGCAGCGTCAGCAGCACGATGTTGGTCACGAAGGCGTTATCACAGGACGTGATGGTTTTAGCCTTCGTTCCCCTATCGCTGATCCCCAAGGAGTCGCTCAGTCTCCACTCCAATCAACTACTACACATAGCATGTACTTACTGTCATTTAACTATAATATAGTGATAAAACGAAACTTTAACTTCACGGTCTTGTCTGCATTAAAGCGTAGCGTCAGCAACAAATGTTTTCTCTGCGAAAGCGTAGTGTTAACGTAGCGTCAGGAACGACTCAACATATCCCAAAAGGAGAATAGCCTTGAACGAATCAACTCATTTTAAAGGATTTCCTTGACCATTTTGTTTTTTATTGAATATTATCTTGTAATTCCTGTGCTAAAAATGCAGTTAGATCACGTAAATTTTCTGGTGTAACACCGTGACCGTCAGGATACTGTTTAAATGTCACAGTAGCTCCAAATTGCTCAAATATTTCTTTACTTTCAACGCCCCATTGCGACGGGATGACATAATCATAATCACCATGAGAAATAAATGCATGTAAGTGATTGATTGGGCGAATTGCATATTCCTCTGTCACGAATTTCGGCGTATAGCCACTTAATGCTACTATTCCTGTAATTAAATTACCCATTGCAAAAGCAAGTGACTGTGCCAAAACGGCTCCTTGACTAAATCCAAGCATGTACACTTTATGTGGATCAATTTGATATTCATCAATTGCCTCTAGCACAAATCGTTGTAAAGCAACTAACACTTTATCGAAAATTTCACGGTCTGGTTTACCGATATCTTGGATTGTGAAAAAAGCATAGCCAGGCTTTTGCGTAATAGGTCCACGTAAACTAAAGATATGACATTGCTCTTTAAAGTCCTGCACTAATTGTGGTAAATCATCTTCATTGCTACCCATTCCATGCAATAAAAAAATCGCTGGATATTTTCTATTTGGGTCCATATTCGTTGGTTGTGTATGTTTAAATGTAAATGGTGTATTCATATTAAAATTCCTTTCAGGTGAACTTGGTGTCACCTTATTATACTGCAAAAGATATTAGCTATCATACTATTGGCTCATCACCATAACGTGCGGTTGATTTCCGTTCCGGCTGGGCGCTTTGTAGCTGTCGCTTTGCTTTCGCTACAGAAAACATTTGTTGCTGACGCTTCGCTTTCGCACAGAGCAAAGCTTCCTGGGGGCGTCCGATGAGCCGCTTCACTCGCGTGGCTCGCTCCAGGGTCTCATCTGTGACGCTAATCCCCAAGGAGTCGCCCAGTCTCCACTCCAATCAACTTAAATACATGACAAACATTTAACAAATGTCACCCCAACTTTTAGTGATGAGCCAAACTATATTAATTTTGTTTTATCCGGAATTAACAGGCAGTAATTTATCTGTGCCGAAAGCGTAGCATCAGGTACAAGACCCCCACCTCAATATTCAACGAAAGCAAAAGATAGGTAGAAAATTGACTACCCGTAAAAGCCCAATAAGTGAAGACTAATAATCAGCGAGGATAAAACCCCACTGATTAAAGTTTCACTTTATTAATAAGCCCATCAGTGTGATAAGCAATATAACCGTTAATTATGCGAATCGTTTCTTGCGGATCTGCGTTAAATAGTACTTTTGATTGCTCTGGTGTTGAGACAAGTACCGTTAATAAATCTACGCGCATTGAATGTCCAGCAGAGCTATATGCATAATCGTAAACAATATCTTCCTCAGTCACATTGTCTGTCATATACTGTTTATGAAACAATTCTTTAGCGGCATCCATTTGTTCCGCAACCTGCTGACGAATTCGCATTTGATGCATCAATAGCTCTTCTTCTAGTACAGTGGTCTTTAACCACTCTTTCTTTTCGAGCATCTTCAAAAATTCTTTTTCCCAAACTTGCTCATTTTCAGTAAAATACAGCATATTCATCATTAACATATCCCAAAAATCGATTTGGGATTGAGCTGATTTACGCTGTACCTCTATTGCCTCTTTAAAGTGTTTCTCAACCTTCGTAATATCCATATTGCGCACTAAATGATTACATACATTTTCAATAAATTTATTTGCCACTTCTTGTGCCATGAAAAAACCCGTCCTTTATCTCTACAAATCATTTCCTCACTATCATACCATGATTGTAGAATATAAAGAAACGAGTAACATAGTACAATGCGGGCTGTCATAGATTTACATAGCTAACCAAAAAACATCCTCGTCATTAGATGAAACAAGGATGTTTTTTGAACACTTTATACTTCAGATGCAGTAATTGAATCTAATATAGACTTTGCATTATTATGAAGCGTTTGGTAGTTCTCTTGTAATATTTGTGGAGGTACAGGTTTGCTAAATAAGAAGCCCTGAACAGTATCACATTCGCTGTCTATTAGATATGATAGCTGTTCTATCTCTTCTATCCCTTCAGCAACTACCTTTAACTGTAGATGTTTCGCCATAGAGAGAATCATGTCAACTAATGCCTTATCTGTAGAGTTTGATTGTATTTTCTGAACGAACGACCGATCAATTTTTAAACAATCTATAGGAAAATCCTTCAAATAAGATAATGACGAATAGCCCGTCCCAAAATCATCTACTGCGATTGTAACCCCAAGTGCCTTTAATTTATGTAAGATCGTCGTCATATGATCAATATTGATGGTCATACTTTCCGTTATCTCTAGCTGCAAATATTTTGGCTCTAATTGTGTATTCTCAAGAACATTGCGAATTATTTCAACTAAATTTTGCTGAAAAAGTTGACCTAATGACAGATTGACCGCTACTTTAATGGGTGGCAATCCAGCTGCTTCCCAACTCTTTACTTGTTTACAGGCTGTTTCTAGTACCCATTGTCCTATAGGAACTATTAATCCCGATTCCTCAGCAATTGGAATAAAGACTCCTGGCGAAATCCAACCCTTTTTCGGATGCTGCCATCTGATTAAAGCCTCTACTGACTTTATTTGTCCCGTATGTAAATCTAGTTGCGGTTGATATTCTAAAAAAAGCTCTTGATTAGCTAATGCATCATGTAAATCATTTTCTAATAAAAGTCTTTCTGTCGTTTCATTAGATATCGAGGACTCATAAAACCGTATACGAGTTGGCATTTTCTGAGCTTCATGCATAGCATAGAGTGCAAATCTAATAAGTTCCTCTTCTCTATTGGAGTTTGTTGGAAATAAAGCAATACCAATATTTAATTGACTATTGAGAGAAAAATGTTGTATTTGGAATGATTCTTCCATGACAAATTGAAGCTGTTGACTGAGCTGCGTCAATTGATGGGTATTGCTTACCTCATCAATATAAACGACAAAATGATCTTCTCTCAGCAAGCAAAGTAAATACTTCTCTGGTAAAACAGTTTTCAATCTTTGCGCGATTAGATTTATCATTTGGTCTGCATACGTACTACCCAAAGACGCTTTAATTGCAGCAATTCTTTCTATGCCGATAGCAAGAATTGCCTTTTTTGATTTAGATATGTATAAATCTTTTTTTAATGATTCCATCAAAAAACGTTCATTTGGTAATTTCGTAATCTCATTATGATACGCCATATAATGCATCTTTTCACGAGATTCTTCTAAATGCTCTTGTGTATCTATTAACTGCTTAAATGGTTTTTCGATAGATGAAAAATAAATAGCTCTAAATAAAAGATAAAATGCACCTAACTCAAACATATGGCCTGCGAAGTTTTTAATATCATAAACATCTTGATACATTGTAAAAAGAAAATCACTCATTATTAAATAAATCGAACTACATAATAATAAAAATATAATTTTAGGCGCATTCTTAAAATTTTTAAGTAATAGAACCATAATCACCATTTGAAGCGCTACAGCTGTATATTGTAAAGTATTTTTTAAAACAGTAGGACCTTCACCTTCTATTATAAGAGGGGGCAAAATAGGCGTTGGAGCATAGATAACGACAAAACAACCAGTGATTATTACAAACGGCAAGCTATAAATAAACCAACGATAAATCGATTTTATTTCCTTTTCCTTTATAAAGAAAATAATGAGAAAACCAATCGATAATAGTAATCGACAAAACATGTAAAACCATGTTGATGCATACGGCGTACTTTCAGTAATGAAAAATGGCATTCCTTTATAGGAAAGTGCGTGAGCTATTTCTAATAAGCTAATCGTTAAAAATAATGACCCAGCATAGAGGACTCTATTCGATAAAATATAAGGCGTAATTAGCCATGTCTGAATCGAAATAGACATTGTAACTACAGTAATAAGCATTTCCATCATTAAATGAAGCGTTACATAATTGTTCTCTCCAAATATCCAATAAAATTTATCACTACCCAAACCAATTACGATTAATAACATCAGTGATAATAGGATGAATTGAATGCCCTGCTTCACAAATGAAAAATCTTCATTAAATTTCCACATCATAACACCCCTTCTTAATCTCTAAATAATCTCCTTCCATATATTGTTTTATTGATGAATTTAGTATAATTATACTATAATTTTATCGATAAGTACCGACTTTTCAACCAAACAAAAATAAAAACTTAGGACTAAATATTAAAATAAAGTAAAACTTTAATCAGTAGAAGGGGTTCTTCATCCTACACTGATTATTAATCTTCACTTATCAGGCTTTTTCGAGATAAAAAGTATCGCTACAAAAAACATGTGCTGAATGAAAATAAAAAAGATGCCTCAGCTTTTGAGACATCTTCTATCTGTTATGAAAATACATAGCTATCCATATTATCTATTGTATTTTGGATAGCATCTTTTAATGATCGCTGATGTTCGCCACAATCAGCTATTGCCTCTTCTAATGTAATTGCAGCATTTGCCATAAACGGTGCCATCTGCAAATCCTTTGCTAGTTGAATAAGAACAAGTGCCTTATTCCATTTCCAACGCGCATTTTTTGAATCTAAGTTAATAGCTTGCTCTAGGTAGCCAAGTGCATCAAATGGCATCCATCCAAAGCGATGCATCGTTTGACCTGTGATGCCCCAATATAGCGCCTTGTTAGGGTTTTCTTTTACTGCTTGTCTAAAACAATGGACACTCTCATTGTAATGATGTGCAAATAAAAACAATTCACCCTGTGTGAAAAATGAATGTGCCTTTTCATATGGAGTACCTGTTGCCGCTACATCCTCTAGTTCTTTAATTCGCTTTGAAAACTCTGCTTCATCTTTTATTGCACGAATTTCGACAACGGCATCCGATTCAGGATAGCTTTCATCCGCTCGTTCTGCATGTTGAGTTTCAACACCCAGTACAGGCTTTGGATAGCTAGCAAAATCATACTCTTCTAATAATTTAATATATTTATCAGCTAGCGCTTTCTCATTTTCATCTGTAACTTGCTTAGCCGCCTCAAAGCACTTCATTAGCTCACCATTATAAAAATAATCATCCATTGCCATTCAATATTCCTCCAATGTACAACTCTTCAGTATATTTAGTATACACTACAAAAACCAATTATGCCTCGGCATAATTGATTCCAAAATCGGCAGTGGCCTTAACTTCTTTCAACAATAGAGGTTCAGTACCTGCCGTTTCACTTTCGCTACAAAGAACATTGCTGAAAGACGTTAAAAAAAGAAGACTGAATCAAAAATAACTTTTGATTCAGTCTCAGCTTCGCTTATTTTTTTAATACTTCTTTAGTTAAAAATGCACGTAAATCTTTTTCTGGTAATGCACCTACAAAACGATTAACTTCTTTACCACCTTCAAAGCGAATAAAAGTTGGTGTCGAATTAAAATTGTATTTACTCCATAATTCATCGTACTCATATACATTTAATTGTGCAATTTCAATACCAAGCTCCTTAGCAATCGGCATTAACTCAGGTGTAAAAGCTTTACAGTGCACACAAATTGGACTGAAGAAATAAGCATTTACATCTTCACCAGCCGCCAATTTTTTTTCAAGCTCGTCGGGTAACATAATGTTTTGATAATTTTTGTCATCCAATTGATCAATTGTTTCTTGTTTCAGTTCTTTGTCGCCATAAGGATTATTTGCACTTGCTAATTTACTTTTGTTCGATACATTTGTTAGCACAATAATTGCCACAAATAACAAAACAATAACTGAGCCAATAATAAGTAGTTTTTTCACTAGAATGTGTTCCTCCTTTTTTACACCAAAAAATCCTAGTTTTAGTGCATTCGCGATTGATTATAAATTGTTTTTAAATCCTAGTAAACTAATTAGTCTTTGAAAATAAGTTTTTCCATAATTCAAACATAATTTGGCCCGAATTTGGGAACATACATATATAATGCTCAATACGAATGTGGAGTGGTTAAAATGAAACACACTATCCGAAATATTTTTCTAATTTATAAAGGTGATATCCATAATATCTTAACAAACTGGGTAGTTGCTGTCATTATTGGTGGGCTCATTTTTTTACCTTCTCTTTATGCGTGGCTCAATATTTATGCCTCTATGGATCCTTATGCGCATACAGCCAACATGAAAATTGCTATTGTCAATGAAGATATAGGAGCGAATGTTAGAGGAGAAGATATTAATGTCGGAAACGAGGTAGTAGACAATTTAAGTACCAATCAAAACTTTACTTGGGAATTTATCTCTCATGATCAAGCCATTGATAATTTAAAAAATGGTAACTATTTTGCGGTTATTGTTGTCCCTAGTGATTTTTCTCAAAAACTGACCTCTATACTATCAAATGTGCCTACTAAAGCGCATATCGATTATTATGTAAATGAAAAAATAAATCCAATCGCACCCAAAATTACAAGTAAAGGTGCTAGTGGCCTGACGCAACAAGTTTCTAGTGAATTTATCTCAACTGTCAGCGGAACACTTTTTTCTATTTTTAATACGATCGGTGTGGAGATGGAAAAGGAAATTCCAGATTTTAAGAAATTCGAAAATTACATTTTTACAATCGAACATAACCTTCCTGATATCGGAACGTTTTTAGCAAAAACTGCTAAAGGCGGAAAAGAAGCTGAGACATTACTGAACCACACGATTACCCAAGTTCCTGAAGTTGAAAAATTAACAAATGATGGTCTAACAACTATCAACTCAGGCTTAAAATTGATTAATGAAGCTGATACATTGTTCAACCAGTTGTCCCCTATCGTAAAAAAAGATCTAGAAGCTGTGCAAAATATTGCTCAACGATTTACAGATATAATAGGGAAAATACAAAATGCTAATGTGGATTCAGCTACCCTTGCACAAATAAAGGATACGATTAAAAATCAACTGGATGCATCCCGTGATAAAGTAAACTCTAGCATCCAAACACTTGAAGCACTTCAAAAATTAACACAAGCTGATGCTTCGACACGTAAACAACTTGAAAACAAAGTGCAAAACATCCTAACGGCGCTACAGCAAAGCAATTCTGAAGATGTTAAGACGTTGCTAGCTAATAATAAAATTATTGAACAACTTGAAGCTATACGCGGGAATTTACAAGCAAACCCTAGTTTAACCGATTATTCCTTAAGCTCTCTAACAGCACTAAATCAGCTAAATACTTTATTAACGGACGCCTCTACTAAAGTACAGCAGTTAAATAATATTGATGTCGAAACGCTAAAAAAAGATCTTGCTGATGTTCAAAATGTTGCGCAAAATGCTTCAAACAATCTTCATCAATTCCTTACTCATTATAACGATAACCTAGAGCCACAAATTCATACGACCTTGGCTTCTGCGAGAAATACGTTAACAAATGCATCAACCATGCTAACAAAAGTAAAAAGTGTACTGCCTCAAGCAACCGATCGTTTAACAAATGCTAAAGATATGTTAGCAACAGCTAATAAGACAATTGGTACAGTACAATCAGATTTTCCTGCTTTAAGTACAAAAATTAAAGATCTTGCAGACAAGCTAAGAAAATTAGAAAGCGAAGCTGATATTTCTGAAATCGTTCAATTATTGAAAAACGATGTTAACGCTGAGAGAGATTTCTTTGAGGAGCCTATTAAGCTTGAGGAACATAGAATGTTTCCAATTGCTAATTATGGAACAGCTATGACACCTTTTTACACTGTGCTTTCCATTTGGGTTGGTTGTTTATTATTAATTTCTCTTTTATCTGTAGATATTCACGACAATAATCAATATAGTATTCGCCAAATATACTTTGGACGTTTATTAACATTTGCAACTTTTTCATTTATACAAACGCTCATTATTACAATAGGGGATGTTGTTCTTTTAGATGGATCAATAAGTGCTCCTTACTACTTTATTCCATTTGGGCTATTTATTAGTTTAGTGTTCATTACAGTTGTCTATACGCTAGTATCCGTATTCGGAAATGTTGGAAAAGCATTAGCCATTGTCATGTTAGTGCTGCAAATTGCAGGTTCCGGTGGCACATATCCTGTAGAATTACTACCAAAGTTTTTCCAAATGATAAATCCATTTCTTCCTTTCACTTATGCAATTGGAATGATGCGAGAGGCAGTTGGTGGGATTATTTGGTCGAAGGTCTGGATTGATCTTGCCTTTTTATCTTTCTTCTGGCTCATTTTCATTCTATTTGGTTTCTTCTTAAAAAAATTACTGAGTGAGAAAATGGAACTTTTAATGAACAAAACACGCGGATTAGATATATTTCATTAATATTCACTTGCGCTTCCTGTAAATGTTTAAGTGAACGATGTTATAATGGAAGTATTGTAAACATGTAGGAGGCGCTTTTGTTGAAAAAACTACTATCTATTTTTACTTTGTCGTTATTAGTGTTAAGTGCTTGTGGTGAAGATAAACAGGTTGTTGAAAAAAATCAGAATGAAGCGCAAAAAGAAGCTTCACACGAAGGACATGTACATGCTTCTGGAGATATTCAGGAGGAAACTGCTTCTGCTGATGTTTTACCTTCGTTTTTAGATAATAAATCAGAAGATATTCGTTTAGTGTATCAAATCGCTGGTCAGTCTACAGAAATTTTAAAGTGGATGCCATGCTATTGCGGATGTGGCGAATCAGCTGGTCACAAAAGCAATTTAAACTGCTTTATTGAGGACAAGCTTGAGGATGGCACAATTGTCTGGGATGATCACGGTACTCGTTGTCTCGTTTGCCTAGAAATTGCTGTACAGTCTGCAAAAATGCATAAAGATGGTATGAGCCTGAAAGAAATTCGTCAAACAATTGATAACACATATAAAGAAGGCTACGCAAAACCAACACCGACTGATATGCCTGCTTAATAATAAAAAAACTCATCGTTATGATGAGTTTTTTTATTATTTAACGAGTTGAAGCACTGTTTTAAAATGTGGATGATCTGCACGTTGTAGTAACTCGTATAAAATCATTTCCACACTTGTTGGTAAAATTCCAAGTGCCTTCATCTTCTCAAGCCCTATCTCTTTATTCGCCTTTGTACGCGAAGAAACTGCATCTGCAACAACTTCAACATCAAACCCTTGTTCTTTTAGCTGTACAGCTGTTTGGTAGACACAAATATGTGTTTCGATACCTGTCACGATAAATTGAGAACGACCACTTGCCTTCAATGCATCTACAAATTCTTGCTCCTGACAAGCACTAAATGCCATTTTAGCAATAGCTTGCCCTTGAAGATGTTGAGCAATATCTAATGCAGTCCCACCTAAACGACTAGGATTTTGTTCGAGCCATAAAATAGGTACCTCCAATGCTTGCATAGCTTGTACCAACTTGGCCACATTTTCAATCACCGCTTCACTTTCATCAACAATTGTCGCTAACTTTCCTTGTACGTCAACAACAACTAAACACGCTTCTTCTATTGTAAACATTAAAACACCCCTTATATCCTTATTCACAATTCATTATACCGAAAGTTACTTGGTTTATGTGGTAGGATAGAAATATTTCGTCCACCTTAAATTTCGTTCAAAGTTTTTCTCGTTTAGAAACGTATAACTTATAATTTTTAATGATAATAGATAGAATTACATAAATAAATAGAACATCTATTGCTAGTGTACCAATATTAAAATGGGTTTGAGTAAATTTTTTTGGAGTAAATAGTGAGAAGAAACTATTTATCTCGTCGTTTCTACCATAAAAAGCAACCCATTCTAACGGTGCACCAAAAGTTGTAGATATATTAATAAAAATCGTTAATATTAATGCAATGAATATACTAAACCAAATTAATCGTTCTTTATTTTTCATAATTTTGCCCTCCTAATTTGATTAGTTTTTATACAAAACATTAGCGATAGAAAAGCAGTCAATATTGGCTGCTTTTTTGTGTTCCTTTCTACCTCTGAATGTATCAGTCTTTACCCTATAAGAACTTAAACTATACCTACAGAAAGCGTCCTTCTGGAGTGGAATGTGCAAGCGAGTACTCATTTGGCAGAAGAAATCCCATTTAAACAAACACGAACATTTTATAATTACACCGTTTTCGCAATGTGTAAATCACGAAATATTAACTCACATATGTACAACCATATTTCGGTTTGTTCGTATTTAAAGCTAAAACGCTATTATGAATTTTAACTCAATTGTGTACATTTTGTTGCGAGCCTGTCGTTATTCTCCTCGAATAGTGAGAATTTTATTTTTTCTCTTGAAAATTGAGTTATAATCCAGTAAAGTGCTTTTAACGGTCAGTATTCCGCTTAATCTATTATCAATAAATGAAAAAGTTAGCTAGATGACTATGAACTGATTGTAAAAGCCCGATAGATTCAACAACCAATTAGTAAGGACTAAAAACCCTATGATCAAGGTTTAACCTTATAAAACAAACAAGGAGTGTACCACTTTGACACAACGTGCATACAATTTTAACGCAGGCCCATCTGCCCTACCACTAGAAGTATTAGAAAAAGCTCAACAACAATTAGTAAACTTCCGTGACTCAGGCATGTCTATAATGGAAATGAGCCACCGCAGTGCCATTTTCGACGAAGTACATAATGAAGCAATTGCTTTATTGAAAAAGCTTTATGCTATCCCAGAAAACTATGAAGTTCTTTTCCTACAAGGTGGGGCTAGTCTTCAATTCACTATGATTCCAATGAACTTCTTACAGGCAGATCAAAAAGCTAGCTATGTATTATCAGGGTCATGGTCTGAAAAAGCATTCAAAGAGGCTAAATTATTTGGTACGCCTGTAGAAGCTGCTAGTACAAAAGAAAATAAATACCGCAATATCCCAGCTTTAGCAGATATCCAATTCAATGAAGAAGATGCTTATTTGCATATCACTTCAAACAATACGATTTACGGTACGCAATGGAAGGAATTCCCTGAAACAGGAAATGTACCGCTTGTTGCGGATATGTCTAGTGATATCCTTTCTAAGCCAGTGGATGTAAGTAAATTTGGTCTTATTTATGCAGGTGCTCAAAAAAATCTTGGTCCATCTGGTGTAACAGTAGTCATTATTCGTAAAGATTTGCTAGAGAAAGCGAATAAAAATATTCCTACAATATTAAAATATTCAACACACGCTGACAGCAACTCTTTATACAATACACCACCAACTTTTGGTATCTATATGTTAGGTGAAGTATTAAAATGGGTAGAATCAAAAGGCGGCGTTGCTGAAATTGCCAAGCATAACGAGCTAAAAGCAAAAGTAATTTATGATGCTATTGACAATAGCAACGGATTTTATACAGGTCATGCAACACCTGAAAGCCGTTCTTTAATGAACATCACTTTCCGTGTTGCTGATGAAGAGCTTGAAAAACAATTCCTTGCAGAAGCAAAAGCAGCAGGATTTGTTGGACTTAATGGACACCGTTCTGTAGGAGGCTGCCGTGCTTCTACTTATAACGCTGTACCGTTAGAAGCTTGTGAAGCATTACGTGACTTTATGGTAGAATTCCAACAAAAACATCAATAATAATCAATTTCGCCTTGGCGTAATTGTAGCTGACGATTTGCTTTCGCTACAGATAAACAATGCGTTCGGAGGCTTTAGGCCAACAGATGTTTTTTGCGCGAAAGCGTAGCGGCAGCGGCAGATGTTTTTTGCGCGAAAGCGTAGCGTCAGCAACGTGTTTTTGTCTGTGCGAAAGCGAAGCGACAGCAACACAACACAACACAACACGAAGATGGTCACTCAGTCGTTGCCACAGGACGTGGCGTTCTTAGACTGAGTTCCTCTATTTCAGTAAGTGTTTGGATACCCACTGAAAAGGGACCACACATTCGCATTCATCTTCACCTTCAGAGGTGGGACCCTTTTACTGAATGAAGATAAAAAAAGACGAATGATTTACTAACGTAATCATTCGTCTTTTTTAATATTTGCGGAAAGAAAACAAATACTCATGAAGCAGCCAATACCTTCTATTCAGAATGAAAAAAAATCTTTTTAAATGCCTAGCGGACATATTACCAATCTCTTTTCACTCGAAAATCATAGATTATTAGAGTAATGCGCAATAATAGTCGGGAAGGCCATTATACAATAAAATTGAAGCTGCTCGTTTAACAGCATAATTACTATAAAAGGGGTAGCTCCAAGTTAAACCTCACTTGGAACTACCCCCTTTCTTCAAATATTGTCATTTCAGATCTTACAAAGTTTCATGTTTACACTCTGGACATTTACCATAGATCTCAAATTTATGATTTTCAATTTCATAGTCTGGCAGCTTTTCTCCAAGCATTTCCATAGGGCAGAGATTTAACTCCTTAACATTACCACAATCCATACAAATAAAATGATGGTGATGATGTTCAGACTCACAATGCATACGGAAATTTCGTTCTCCAGATAACTCAGTTTCCTCCAGTATTCCTAGCTTCACAAACGTTGCAAGGTTGCGATAAATCGTATCGAAACTCATACCCGGAAAATCTTTCTTCAAAACATCTAATAAATCTCGAGCAGTTAAATATTTATCTGTTGCTGCAAACATATCTAATATTAACTCCCGCTTATCTGTTTTTTTAAAGCCGTTTTCTTTTAAAATTTCCCACGCTCTTGAAACATTCACTGCGCTACCTCCTCCCGATTTGCAGCCATTTTAAATACTATTTTCTTCACTAGTATTACAAGTAACAAAATTAAGATAGAAGTAACGACAATTGTACCACCGGGTGCTAAATCTAAATAAAATGCACTGACTAAACCGATTAACACAGCCGTTTCGCCAAAGACAATTGCATAGATGATTGTTTGCTTAAAGCCCTTTGCAAGTCGCATTGCAGCTGCAACTGGTAACGTCATAAGTGATGATACAAGTAAAATACCGACGATGCGCATACTTGCAGCAATAACAAGCGCTGTAACGATCATAAATAAGAGATGGATCCAACGTGCAGGCAGACCGCTAGCTTTTGCATATTCCTCGTCGAAAGATAAAACAAAAAGTTCTTTAAAAAATATAAACAAAAAGATAATGACAACGGCAGCAATTCCTACCACTACCCATAAATCCTGACGTGATACAGCTGACACTGAACCAAATAAATAGCTCATTAAATCCGTGCTAAAGCCACTCGCAAGCGAGATAAAAATAGCACTAATACCAATCCCACCAGACATAATAATTGGAATAGCAAGCTCTTCATAGTGCTTATATAAACGTCTAAGACGCTCAATTAAAATCGAACCGCTGACAGAGGCCAGTATGCCTAAGTAAATCGGATTTAGCATTGCTAAGGCTGTAACAGATTGACTGATATATAAGCTTCCCGCTATACCTGCTAGTGTTACATGTGATAAGGCATCTGCAATAAGAGAAAGCCTGCGAACGACAATAAAAACACCTAGTAGCGGTGCCAATATGCCAATTAATAGCCCAGAGAAAAAGGCATTTTGTAAAAATTCATAGTTAAAAATTGCTTCGATCATTATGCCTTCTCCTTCTAGTGAATCTTTCTCACTGAATGGCCATACCAAGCATCAAGCGCATCGTGAGAAATTGTATCAAATTCATTTTTGTAACCGTGGAAATGTATGGTTTGATTTAAGCATGCCACATGACTGATACGGTTCGATACTGTATCAACATCGTGTGTAACAAGAATCATTGTAATTCCTTGTTCCCGATTCAATTTCGCCAGCATATCATAAAATGACTGTACATTCTCATGATCAATGCCGACAGTTGGTTCATCTAAAATTAGTAACTTTGGTTCACTAACTAAGGCTCTTGCAATAAAGACACGTTGTTGTTGCCCACCAGATAACTCACCAATATTACGATTCATAAATGCTTCCATTCCAACCGCTTTTAATGCTTCAAACACTTTATCCTTTGCATCTCGTCCAGGTCTTTTAAATAACCCTAATTTTTTCGATAATCCACTTTTCACTACTTCTTGGACGGTAGCTGGAAATCCTGAATTGAAGGCATTAGATTTTTGTGACACATACCCTATCCATTCACGATGCTTAAAAGTTGAACTTGGTTCACCAAATAGCTTTATTTCTCCAGACATTGGTTTTAGTAACCCTAAAATAATTTTTAACAATGTAGATTTCCCTGAACCATTGGGACCAAGAAGTGCTAAAAAATCTCCCTCTTCTACACGAAAAGAGATATTTTTTAAAACTTGAGTATAGTCATATTGAAATGACACGTTTTCAATGTCAATTAATGATTGTTTCATGTATGTTCTCTTCTTTCTAATTCAAAATCATTACGATTTACAAGTTGTAAGTATAAATGAAAGTACAGTATTTGTAAAGAAAATAAGATTGCTATTCTACTGTTTTCGATTTCAAGTTGTTATAGACATTGATTCTGACACATTAATGTGAAGCTTTTTCATAGCTGCCACGACGTTCACAAGAATGATTTTGTTTCAAGAAACTAAACAACTTTAAAAGGAGGATTAGCTTTGAGTATTCAATTTTTACAGCAATTAACACAAAGTAGTGATAAGGAAATTGTTAAGATTGCACGTGCTGAAGGATTTGAAATTACGAGTTCTGAAGTAAAAAAACTCCGGCCTTATTTGGAGCAATTCTCATTTTCATGGCTCTTTTTAGGTATTCCAAAAGATATTCTTGTAGAGGTTGAAGCTGTTTTAGGTAGAAAGCGTTCCAGACAATTGATTGCATTGTTTACGAAATAATCAATTCCCCTTGGCGTAATTGTAGCTGTCGGTTCGCTTTCGCTACAGAAAGCATTTGCCGCTGTCGCTGCAATTACATTTCAATGAAGAAAAAAGTAGCCCGAAATTCAGTCTATGCTGATTTCGGGCTTTTTAGTTTATCCTCTTAGAGCATCGATTAACTCTGGTTTAAACTCTCCATTACGGAGCATTTCAATTTCATGTTTATAAGGTGCCGATTTTGATTTGGCATCACTATTTAAAGCAACAAATGGTGTTTCTAGGATTTTAGGAATCTCCATTAATTGTGGGTGATGCACAATATTTTTTAAAGCATCAAAGCCAATATGACCGAAGCCAATATTTTCGTGACGGTCTTTTCCTGCACCACGGACATTTTTTGAGTCATTGATATGAAGGACTTTGATACGATCAACACCTATAAGTTTATCAAACTCATTTAAGACGCCATCAAAATCTTCTACAATGTTATAACCAGCGTCATGAGTATGGCATGTATCAAAACATACTGAAAGACGCTCATTATTTGTTACGCCATCGATAATTTTAGCAAGCTCTTCAAAGGAACGACCACATTCAGTTCCCTTCCCCGCCATTGTCTCTAATGCGATTTGTACAGGGTAATCCTGTGACAACACTTCGTTTAAACCTTCAATAATCTTGGCAATACCTGCGTCTGCTCCCGCACCTACATGAGCACCTGGATGCAAAACAATTTGTGTTGCTTCCAACGCCGCTGTACGTTCGATTTCAGACTGTAAAAAATCTACACCTAGACGGAAAGTTTCAGGTTTTTCTGTGTTCGCAATATTGATAATGTATGGAGCATGGACAACAATATTTGTCATGCCATGCTCTTTCATGTGTAGTAAACCATTCATAATATTAAGGTCAGCAATTGCTTTACGACGAGTGTTTTGAGGTGCACCTGTATAAATCATAAAGGTATTTGCCCCATATGAAAGGGCCTCTTTACTTGATCCGAGCAGCATTTCTTTTCCGCTCATTGAAACATGTGATCCAAGTAGCATTTGAATGCCTCCTTATTTTTTACCGCGAGCTTTTAAACGACGTTCACGTTTTTTAACTTTTTCCATTTCCCATTTCATATTACGCTTGTAGCCTGGTTTTACTTTTTTCGGCTTACGTACTAATGACTTTGCTTTTGCATCGATTTCATTTTCATGCTTCACACGATTTTTACGTGCATGGCGTTCTTTTAGTTCAGACCATTCGCCATCTTTTACGTCTTTTTGAACAAATGGAATGCCCATCTTCTCAACACGTACTACTGCATCCTCATCTGATGGCTCAAACAACGTGATAGCAGTTCCTTTATTCCCTGCACGCGCTGTACGTCCCACACGGTGAATAAAGAATTCTAAGTCCTCTGGAATTTCGTAGTTAATGACATGTGAAATTCCTTGAATATCAATACCACGCGCTGCAAGATCTGTTGCAACGATATATTGATAGTCCAATTCTCGAATTTGCTTCATCATCTTCTTACGATCACGTGGACTTAAGTCACCATGTATTTGACCACAGCGAATCCCATTTTCATTTAAGTAGCCAGCAACATGCTCTGCTGTTTTACGTGTGTTGGTGAAAATTACTGCTAAAAATGGATTGATTCCTTCAATAACTTCCAACAAACGTTTGTTACGTGATTTAGAACGCACTGGTACAAGCACAAAGTCAATTCCTTCTGCGACCGGGCGTTTATCGTTCATATGGATATGAACAGGTGCTTCCATATATTTTTTTAAGAAAGGCTGAAGCTTTTCTGGAATTGTTGCTGAGAATACAAACATTTCAAGGTTTTCTGGCATTTGGGAAGCAAAACCATCGATTTCCTCTATAAAGCCCATATCGAAGGCTAAATCTGCCTCGTCAACTACTAAAATTGATGCCGTATGCACAAATAACGCTTGCGCTGAAACGAGATCACGAATACGTCCTGGCGTCCCGACAACAATTTGTGGTTGCGTTTTTAACTTATCAATGGAGCGTTGTTTGTCCGTACCTCCAATAAATAGTTTCGCTTGAATAGTTGTTCCTTCTATTAATTGATTTAACGCATCAAATATTTGTTGTGCAAGCTCACGTGTAGGTGACGTAATAACAGCTTGTACTTCCTGCTTGTCAGCATTAATTCGTTGCACAATCGGAATTAAAAAACTATGTGTTTTTCCCGTTCCTGTATGCGCTTGTCCGATTGCACTCTTTCCTTTTAATAGTAGCGGAATGATTTCCTTTTGAATCGGCGTTGGTTCTGTAAAGCCAAGTCTTGCAATTGCGTCCTGCAAAAATGGCTGAAAATTATAATCAGTATATTTTGACATAATTCGTTCCTCCTAACATCTTTCACATTGTATCATGATTCGAACTCCAGGTATATTAACGTCCTATTATCTCAAGCATGAACATAATTTTATACTTTTATCATGGCTGTAGCGAAGCCCTTATCAAAGTTACTCGAAATACTGTGAATATGCAATAAAAAAAAGCATTCAGACCTTTAGACAAACGCTACTCCTAATTGCATAAAGTTGTTTAGTAATGTAATCATAAGACTTCGACATTCCCATTTTGTGAGGAACGTCGAAATTGACTCGTTTTCTTCTAGGATGAGTTTTCAATATAATTTAGTCGATATTTTCTAAGTATGTAAAAATTAATAATATTTTGATTCAGTTTGCTACTTATTATAATGATGGACTCATGGAGAGTGACGACTCCTTCGAGATGAGCTTGCGCGAAAAACACTACTCGGAGTGAACATCAACCTTTGTTTTTTCGATACACTTTATTTATATTTTGTCGAAAAGAAGAACAAGAATTAGTATTTTTTATGGCAATTCATTGTTAACTAATGCCTTGCAGAATTTCCATATGTTACGATAAAAATGTAAGATACTAGAGGAGGTTGACTTATCATGAAAGCAGCAAGATGGTACAAAGCAAAAGACATCCGTGTAGAAAACATTGAAGAACCAGTAATTTCAACTGGAAAAGTAAAAATTAAAGTACATTGGACAGGAATTTGTGGTAGTGATTTACATGAATACGCAGCTGGCCCAATATTCATTCCAGTAGAACAACCTCACTATGTAAGTAAAGATATTGCACCAATTGTTATGGGACATGAGTTTTCTGGTGAAGTAGTAGAAATTGGCGAAGGTGTTACAACGGTACAAGTTGGAGATCCTGTAGTTGTAGAACCTATTCTTGCATGTGGCGAATGTGCCGCTTGTAAAAAAGGGAAATACAATATTTGTAAGCACTTAGGCTTCCACGGTCTTTCTGGCGGTGGCGGAGGTTTCTCTGAATATACAATGGTAGATGAAAAAATGGTACATAAAATGCCAGAGGGTCTTTCCTACGAACAAGGTGCACTTGTTGAACCAGCGGCAGTAGCATTACATGCAGTTCGTCAAAGTAAACTAAAAGCTGGCGATACGGCGGCTGTCTTTGGTACTGGGCCAATCGGGCTTCTTGTTATCGAGGCATTGCGTGCAGCTGGAGCAGCCGAAATTTATGCGGTAGAGCTTTCGGCAGAGCGTGCTGCTAAAGCATTGGAGCTGGGCGCAACAGCAGTTATTAATCCTAAAGATGAGGATGCAGTAGCTCGACTACATGAATTAACAAATGGTGGCGTAGATGTTGCATTTGAAGTGACTGGTGTTCCTGTAGTATTACAGCAAGCTATTGATTCAACAACATTTGAAGGTGAAACAATTATCGTTTCTATTTGGGAAACTGAAGCTTCTATTCTGCCAAACAATATCGTACTGACAGAGCGTTCTGTAAAAGGGATTATTGCTTATCGCGATATTTTCCCAGCAGTTATGGAATTAATGAAACAAGGCTACTTCCCTGCTGAGAAACTTGTAACGAAACGAATTGCTCTTAATGAAGTCGTAACAGAAGGCTTCGAGGCACTAATGAAAGAGCGAAACCATATTAAAATTCTTGTAAATTCACAAGCTTAATTTATTTATATAGAGACAGGTAGAGAAAATAGCTTCTCTACCTGTTTTTCAATTTGTTGTTCTCCTTCTATTTCTCATCATCATCATAACGTAGGGTTGATTTCCGTTCCGACTGGGCGCTTTGTTGCTGACGCTTCGCTTTCGCACAGAGCAAAGCTTCCTGGGGGCGTCCGATGAGCCGCTTCACTCGCGCTGCTCGCTCCAGGGTCTCATCTGTGACGCTAATCCCCAAGGAGTCGCCCAGTCTCCACTCCAATCAACTTATATACAAGGTAAATCTATTAATAAATGTCACCCCACCTTTAGGTAATGAACCTATTTCCTCTCCATTTTCTTCATAATATCCAGATTAGCCATTAGGAAGTTCACCTTGTTTTCTCCAAAAATCCCTAATGTACGTTTTTCTGTATTTGCTTCTATAATTTTTTCAATCTCATCCTTCGAAAGCCTACTTGCTTGAGCAATTCGTTCGACTTGTATTTCTGCAGCCTTCACACTAATATGTGGATCCAAACCTGAGCCTGAAGCGGTCATTAAATCAGCGGGTATGTCTTGTCGTTTTACGGATGGGTTTGCTAGTAAAAACTTCTCGATATCTGCTTCTATCCGTTTCTTTAATTCCGGGTTGGATGGTGCATAGTTAAACGTTCCAGAGCTAACACCACTATAGTTCACCTGGCCATTTTCGTCTGGGATCGTATCCTCTTTCGTATAGACATTATAGTTAACAGAGGAGACACGCCCCCAGAAATAGTGTGGTGCAGTGAAAGCTTGACCGATTAATTCTGAACCAACAGCTTCACCATCCGCTTCTATTAAACTGCCATTTGCTTTATGATGAAATAACCCTTGAGCTAATGCAGTCACTGCAAATGGGTATATAAAACCACATAAAACGAACATTGTTAATGTCATTAAAAATGCTTGCTTTGAGTTCTCAAAAAATTTCCGCATGTACCTTCCTCCTATAAACCAAACGTATGGAATAGTGGCCCAACTAGTAAATCAATCAACTTAATGCCGATAAAGGGAGCGATAATTCCGCCAACACCATAAACAAGTAAGTTTTTATTTAATAATTTTGCAGCACTCATCGGCTCATACTTTACACCCTTCATTGCAATAGGTATTAATAGTGGTATAATCACTGCGTTAAAAATTAAAGCAGAAATAATCGCACTAGATGGCGAATTGAGATGCATAATGTTTAATGTCCCCATTTCTGGTACAGCGACCATTAGCATAGCTGGAATAATGGCAAAATACTTTGCGATATCATTTGCAATACTGAAAGTCGTTAACGCACCTCTCGTCATGAGCAACTGCTTCCCTATCTCTACAACTTCAATAATTTTAGTAGGATTTAAATCTAAATCGACCATGTTCGCAGCTTCCTTTGCAGCGTTCGTTCCCGAATTCATGGCAAGACCTACGTTAGCTTGTGCTAATGCTGGGGCATCATTTGTTCCGTCCCCTGTCATAGCTACTACTTTCCCTTGAGCCTGCTCATCTTTAATAACTTGAATTTTGTCTTCTGGCTTACTTTCTGCTATAAAGCTGTCCACACCTGCTTCCTTTGCGATAGCTGCTGCGGTTAATGGATTATCTCCTGTACACATGATCGTTTTAATACCCATTGCTCGAAGCTGATCAAAGCGTTCCTTGAGTCCTGCCTTTACGACATCCTTTAAGTAAATGACACCTAAAATTTTATCGTTTAACGCTACTACAAGTGGTGTCCCGCCAACAGAAGATACTTGTTGAATCAGCTGTTCCAAATTTGTAGGAATACTATGACCTGCTTTTAAGCTCTCTTTTTTTATCGTATCATAGGCTCCTTTTCGAATTTTTGTGCCATCCTTCATATCCAAACCACTCATACGAGTCTGTGCGGTAAAGGGAATATGTTCACTTGACTTGATAACGTATTCTTCATCGTCAGTATTCACTCCTAATTCACAAGCAAGTGACAAAATAGACTTTCCTTCAGGTGTATCATCTGTTAAAGAACTAAGCCATGCAGCTTGCATTAAATCTTTACTTTCCACCCCTTTTACCGGAAGAAATTCTGCTGCCATGCGATTTCCATAAGTAATCGTTCCAGTTTTATCTAAAATTAATGTATCTACATCTCCACACGCCTCTACGGCTCTTCCAGACATCGCAATAACATTAAACTGAGTAACTCTATCCATTCCTGCAATACCGATTGCCGATAATAATCCACCAATGGTTGTAGGAATTAAACAAACTGTAAGTGCAATTAACGTTGCGATAGAAATCGGTACATTTAAATACGTTGTCATTGGATAGAGCGTCACAACAACTAATAAGAAAATAATCGTTAAGCTTACTAAAAGTGTGTTGAGTGCTATCTCATTTGGCGTTTTTTTACGACTGGCTCCTTCAATGAGCGTGATCATTTTATCTAAAAATGATTCGCCAGGCATCGAGGTAATTTCAATCATCAGCCAGTCACTCGTAACCGTTGTACCACCTGTAACTGATGAAAAGTCTCCACCCCGCTCCTTTACAACAGGGGCAGATTCACCTGTTATCGCCGATTCATCCACAGTAGCAATTCCTTCGATGACTTCTCCATCATTTGGAATAACCTCTCCTGCCTGAACTAAAACAATATCACCTTTCTTTAATTCATGTGCTTGTTTAAGTATTTCAGAGCCATCACTAAGTAAGACACGAGCCTGTGTCACTGTTTTAGTATTTTTTAACGTTTGAACCTGTGCTTTCCCTCGTCCTTCAGCAATCGACTCAGCAAAGTTTGCAAATAGAATGGTTACAAAAAGAATGACAGCGACGATCGCATTATATAATCGATCATGTACTCCTACTTCACTACCAAACATATTCGGAAAGAGGGTTAATAGCAGGACAAACACAAATCCTACTTCTACTACAAACATAACAGGATTTTTCAACATATATACTGGACTAAATTTCTTTAAAGCATCTATAATCGAGCTTTTTAGCATATCGCCCGTCATCAAACCTTTTCTTGCTGTTTCCATAGGTGTCGCTCCTTATTAAAAATCAATTTCGCCTTGGCGTAATTGCCGCTGACGCTTCGCTTTCGCGCAGAAAACATTTGTAGCTGCCGCTTCGCTTTCGCTACAGTAAACATTTGCCGCTGACGCTTCGCTTTCGCGCAGAAAACATTTGTAGCTGYCGCTTYGCTTTCGCTACAGWAAACATTTGTAGCTGCCGCTTTGCTTTCGCTACAGATAAACAATGCGTCCGGATTTTGAATTGTGCCCAGGCCTGCACGAGGGCCGACAAGATGTCGGTCATTTCCGTAATGCCACAGGACGTGGCGTTCTTAGACTGAGTTCCTCTATTTCAGTAGTTATTTAAAAGAAACCACATCCGCATTCATCTCACTACATTCAGAGGCGGGAATCTTAAGCTGAATGAAGATAAAGTTGTAAGTGCTCCGTAATTGGCCCGAGTGCTAATGCCGGTAAAAATGTAAGAGCACCAATCATTAAAACGATAGCTACAAGTAAAAATGTAAAAATAGTATTATCTGTTTTCAATGTTCCCACCGAGTCACTGTGAAACATTTTTTTCGCAAGTAGAGACGCTATTGCTAGTTGAATAATAATCGTCAAATAACGTCCGAAGAACATGGCAAGCCCTGTCGTCACATTCCAAAATGTTGAGTTGTCAGCTAATCCCTCAAAACCTGAGCCATTATTTGCAGAGGCAGAGGCAAATTCATATAGAACTTGAGATAAACCATGTGCCCCCGGATTCGTTATGGCTGCTACTCCTGACGGTGTTAGTACCGCAAGCGCTGAAAATAGCAAAATAATAGCAGGATGGATGAGAATACAGAGCGCAATTAGCTTCATTTCCTTCTCCTCAATTTTCTTACCTAAAAATTGAGGTGTTCGACCAATCATCAAACAGGCGATAAAAATTGTTAGTAACACATACATCATCATGTTCATCAGGCCGACTCCCTTGCCTCCAAACACAACATTTAGCATCATATTAAACATCGGTACAAGACCACCAAGCGGCGTTAATGTATCATGCATATTGTTGACAGATCCCGTTGTAAAAGCAGTGGTCACTGTCGTAAATAACGCTGATTGGGCCACCCCAAAGCGCATCTCTTTTCCTTCCATACTTCCTAGATCCTGTGCAATTCCGAGCTCACTAATGATTGGATTACCAGCTCTCTCCGCAACATATACCGTCACCAATCCGACTAGGAACAGCGCACTCATTGCCGCAAAAATGGCTAGCCCTTGCTTTCCAAATATCGTTTTCCTTTTTCCATATACAACCATTAAACTAAAGGCCACTACACAAGCACCTGGTAATAGCATCATAGATAACATTTCCACAATATTAGAAATGACCGTTGGATTTTCAAAAGGTGTTGTTGAATTCGCTCCATTGAAGCCACCACCATTTGTTCCTATATGCTTGATAGATTCAAGAGAAGCTACAGGTCCAAGTGCAATATCTTGTAATTTACCTTCTATTGTTTGTACAGTTTTATTCGCACTCAAGGTTTGTGGTGTACCTTGAGATACTAAAATAATGGCCACAACAATAGATATAGGCATTAACACACGTGTGATAACACGCACAAAATCCACAAAGAAATTACCAATAGTGTCAGTTTTAGCAACAAGACGACGGCAGAACGCCATACAAGCCGCATAACCAGTAGCTGCAGATGTAAACATCATAAAGATAATGATTAGCATTTGTGATAAATAACTTAGTCCTGATTCGCCACTATAGTGCTGAAGATTTGTATTCGTCATAAATGAAATTATGGTATTAAATGAAAGTGTTGCTTCCATATTGTCAATCTCATTTGGGTTTAAAAACAACATAGCTTGAATTCGTAAAAGAACGTATCCAATGAACACCATAAAGGCGTTCGACAAAATTAATGAAAGTACATACTGTTTACCCGTCATATCTACTTGCTTAATGCCACATAATTTATAAATAACGGCATCAAATCTGTCCAATATTGGATCAAGCCATGTTTTTTGTTGCATTGTCACCCTAAATAAATAGTGACCAGCTAAAATAACGATTGGTAAAGAAATAATTAATACGATGGCGATTTGCCACATACCGCAATACCTCCTACAAGCCTATTAATAGTTTTCAGGATAAAGTAATGCATGCCCTAGATAACCGAAAAGGAACACAAGTACTATCCCCATAACAATCCACATTTTTCATTCCTCCCTACTTTTCATCGACCAGCTTGAAGCACCAAGCTGTTAACGCATAAAGACATGCAAAGCTTATGATAAGTAAGCCAATCATCCAAAAGTCCATCAATCGAGCACCCTCCTTTATTTGGATGCTCTCATCATACTGACTTTCAAATTAATGTAGTGTTAGGAAATCGCTTTTCCTATTAAGAAACTATAAAGAGGGAAAATCTTAATACTTTCTTAATGGAAGATAACGCTATAATACAAATGAGGTGAAAGAGGATGGAAAATACACGTCCAACTCCAGAGACGTTTTTAGCGAGGCTTCAACAGGAAGAACAATTTGTAGGGAAGCTCAAGATCTTTCTTGGTTATGCTGCTGGAGTAGGTAAAACTTATGCAATGCTAGATGCAGCACATCAAGCACAAAAACTTGGTAAAGATGTGGTAGTTGGCTATGTAGAACCACATCCTCGTCCAGATACGTTTGCTTTACTCGAGGGACTTGAGCAAATCCCTACGAAAAAAATAATTTATAAAGGAAAACCTTTTCAGGAATTAGATATTGATGAAGTACTAAAGCGCAAACCGGAAATTGTCATTATTGATGAATTGGCACATACCAATGTTCCGACAATGCGTCACAAGAAACGTTTTGGAGATGTGGAGGAATTACTTGCAAAAGGTATTCATGTCTATACAACCGTAAATATTCAACATATTGAAAGCCTACACGATATAGTTGAAGAAATAACCGGGATAAAAGTACGGGAGCGTATTCCAGATTATTTAATTGATCAAGCCGCACAAATAAAAATTGTTGATATTGAACCAGATGAGTTAATTCAACGCCTACAAGAAGGCAAAATTTATGTAAAACAACAAGCTGAAAAAGCGTTGCAATCTTTTTTTCGTAAACAAAATTTAGTATCACTTCGAGAAATTGCATTACGGAGAGCCGCAGATACGATTAACTATAAGCAGGTAAACAACGACGAATCTATAAAGCATCATGTACAAATCGAAGAGCATTTACTTGTTGGTATTAGTAGCTCTCCTACGAATGCCAAGGTTATTCGAACTACCGCACGACTAGCGCAAGCATTACATGGGAAATTTACAGCTCTTTACGTTCAAAACATCCAAGAACAAGTTAGGAATAACGCAAATTCCGAACGACTTCAGCAGCATATAAAGCTTGTTGAACAGCTTGGTGGTCATGTCGTAATCGTTCAGGAAGATGATGTAGCTGCTGCCCTTGCCAACTATGCACAAATTAGTGGTGTCACTAAATTAGTCATTGGTAGAACTAGCATGAGAAAAAAATGGTGGCGACCAAACACAAAAATCAGTGATCGACTCAACGAATTTGTGCCGAATTTAGCCATACATATAGTCCCGGATCAAGAAAATGAACAATTCTACTTCCCTACTGTAAAAAATAAGCTATCATTTGAATGGCTTGACTTATTAAAAATGGCAGTAGTGTTTGGCATAGTATCAGTTGTTGGGCTATATTTTTACACAATCGGCGTCAGCGACTCGAACATCATCACTATCTACATTTTAGGTGTCTTAATTCTTGCCATTTGGTCATCAGGATGGATGATGAGCATTATTAGCTCCATCATAGCCGTACTGCTTTTTAATTATTTTTTTACAGAACCACGATTTTCATTTAACGCCTATCATCGCGACTATCCGATGACCTTTGTGATCATGTTCCTTTCAGGATTCATTACAAGTAGCCTAACGAAAAAAATAAAGGAACAAACCATTGTAGCTGTTCGTAAATCTTATCGAATGGAGGTACTCCTTGATACAAATCGTAGGCTACAACATGCTAAGTCAATAGAAGAAATTATTATGGAAGGCATGTCACAAATCGTTAAATTAGTAGAAAAACCAGTACAATTTTTTGAGATAGAAAATAACTTAATTGTGAACTCTATTTTTTTCCGTACCGAGAGCATATCTAATATTGAAAATAAGAAGATAGCATCCCTCTTCGAGAATCCGAATGAGCATGGTGTAGTAAGCTGGGTTATCAATAATAAGCATGTAGCAGGCGTATCCACTGATATATTTCCTGAAGTGAATGCCTACTATTTACCGGTTATTTCAAATGGGAGTGTTAAAGGTGTTATCGGTGTTGCCCTTTCAAAGCAATCACCATTACCTGCATTTGAACGTAATATTTTGCATGCCATTATAAATGATTTTTCATTCGCACTTGATAAATGGTATTTACAAAAACTCAATGTAGAAGTAGCTAGAGAAGCTGAAATGGAACAAATGCGAGCAAACCTTTTGCGCGCAGTTTCTCATGATTTAAGAACACCGCTAACTGCTATTTCTGGTAATGCAGAGATATTATTATCCAGTGTTTCTCAAATTCGAGAGGATGAAAAAAGTAAAATATATGAGGATATTTATAAAAATTCGAAATGGCTTGTACAAATGGTTGAAAACTTACTTGCTGTGTCTAAATTAGAAGACGGACAATTTGCAATGGAGATGCAATTGGAACTTGTAGAAGATATTATTCAAGAGGCACTAACGCATGTCGTTCGTCTAAACAATACACATGAAATATCCTATCATATTGAACCAGAATTTTTGTTTGCTGTAATGGATGCACGACTGATTATTCAAGTTCTAATTAATATTATTGATAATGCATTGACCTATACACCTTCAGGCAGTGTTATTACTATAAAGGTCAAAGAATCTGAACGTTTCGTACACTTTAGCATTGCAGATAATGGACCTGGCATTGATGATGCTATAAAAACCACCCTTTTTGAACCATTTACAACCGGAAAAGTACAGCGTAGCGATAGTCGAAGAGGCTTAGGATTAGGCTTGGCTCTATGTCAAACTATATTAAAATTACATGGTAGTGAAATAACAGTTTCGGATAATAAACCAAAAGGAACGACTTTTAATTTTTCACTTAAAAAAGGAAGCTTATCATCAAAAGTTGGGGATGACATTTGTTAAAACGCATGCCATGTATATAAGTAAGTTGAAGCGAAGACTGGGCGACTTCTTGGTGAAATCAATCAGACGCCCCTAGGAAAGCGCCCAGTCGTAATGGAAATCAATCCTACACGATGGTGATGCACCAAAAAGGAGTAATGAAATTCGATGAATAAACGAATTCTAGTAGTAGAAGATGATATAGCCATTGGCAATTTAATTAAAATGACATTAGCTACTCAGCAATATGAATTTGACATTGCCAGAGATGGTAATAGTGCTCTACAAAAGGCACTTGCCATGAATCCAGACGTTTTTATATTGGATTTAGGACTACCAGACATAGACGGTGTAGAGCTTATTACGAAAATTAGAAGTTGGACTCAAACACCTATTATCGTAGTTAGTGCACGTGGCGAAGAGCACGATAAAATCAATGCTTTAGATGCGGGTGCAGACGATTATGTTACAAAGCCTTTCGGTGTTGAAGAGCTATTAGCACGAATTCGAGTAGCTTTGCGAAGAATGTCATTTGAGCATCAGCAAGAAAATGAACCCTCTGTCTTTGTAAATGGTCATTTACAAATAAACTACCCGGCAAATACAGTGTTTGTAAATGAAAAAGAAGTACATTTGACGCCTATTGAATATAAGCTCTTGGTTATTTTATCAAAGCATGTCGGCAAAGTTTTAACGCATAATTTTATTTTAAAGGAAATTTGGCACAACGCACTTCAATCAGATGTTCCAAGTCTAAGAGTTTTTATGGCTACTCTTCGAAAGAAAATAGAGAACAATCCAGCTAACCCAAAGTTAATCCAGACACATGTCCGCGTTGGGTACAGAATGCTTCGTTGTCACGATGAAGAATAAGGTTCGATCTTGAATTAACTTTGCTATTCCAATATTACTAACAATTATGCCTCGGCATAATTGTAGCTGTCGCTTTGCTTTCGCGAAAGCGCAGTGCTAACGTAGCGGCAGCAAAAGGTTTTATCTGTGCGAAAGCGAAGCGGCAGCAACAACTCGAGAGCGGATGTTTGGACATCCGCTGAAAAGTAACTTAAACCCGGCTTCATTTCACCATTATAAAGGCGGGAGACTTCTGTACCTGTCGCTACTCTTTCGGTACATAAAACATTTGTACCTGTCGCTACTCTTTCGGTACATAAAACATTTGTACCTGTCGCTACTCTTTCGGTACATAAAACATCTATAGCTGACGCTTTGCTTTCGTTACAAAAGACATTTGTAACTGCCTTTTCACTTACGATACATAAAACACTTGCTGAAAGAAGTTAAACGGTAAACTTATTATTGATTGACTGAATAAAAAATGATAATATTTATTTGATAATGATTATCACTCACAAGAAAGTAGGTAGATCTTATGAACCTTCACGCTGTTCAATTAGGTGAAAAAGTTAAAGTGAAAGATCTACAACAAATTGACTCTCTTTTATGTAAACGATTAAATGCTTTTGGAATAAAAGAAGGCTGTCAAGTTTGTATGGTCCAAAAAGGATGGTTTTCTGGAGCTTGCATATTGGAATGTCAAGGTCAGAAAATCGGGCTTAGAAAAAAAGATTTAATGGATATAAAGGTCGAACAAGTATGAGTAGATTAGCTTTAATAGGAAACCCTAATATCGGTAAAACATCATTGTTCAACACGTTGACAAATTCTTATGAATACGTTGGCAATTGGAGTGGTGTAACCGTTGAAAAAAAAGTAGGACAAGTAAAAAAACTACAAAAAGAAATAATTGATTTACCTGGTGTATATACGCTTAACCCTATTTCAAAAGATGAGAGTGTTGTTACTTCATTTTTACTGGAAGATCAGGTAGATGGAATTTTAAATATTATCGATGCCTCTAATTTCGAACGAAATATGCAATTAACAGTAGATATACTTGAACTTAGAAAGCCTGTTTTCATCTGTTTAAATATGATTGACGTAGCGAAAAAGAAAGGCATTTCAATTGATGTCGAAAAATTACAGAGTTCTTTGGGAGTACCTGTTATTCCAATAAGCGCTCGTACTGGTAAAGGTGTCGAAGGTATTTATACTGCTATTCAAGCCTCCGATCGTACTCAACACCGTTTTACATTAGCCTATGGTGACTTAATTGAAGAAGGCATCTCAAAAATTGAAGCATTGTTACAGTATGTTCCTGAAGAACAAAGAAGATGGTGTACTATTCAATTTTTAATAGGAAATGAAGCCGTCGAGGCTTATTTGAAAGAAAAGGATTACTTTGAAAAACTAGCTGCTATGCGAGATGCTTTAGAGAAGCAAGTAGGAGAACCATTAAATAAAGCTATAGCTAAAAAACGTGATTTATATATTTCTAACATCTATAGCGAAGTAATTATACAAGAGAAAAGTGAAATACAATGGTCAGAGAAAGTTGATAAAATTCTAACACATCCAATTTTAGGTGTTCCGATTTTCTTAGCGCTTATGTTTTTAATGTTTCAAGCAACGTTTGCCTGGATCGGTACCCCGCTTTCTGATTTCCTGGATGGCATTGTAGGAGGCCCTCTTACAGATACTGTTACTCAGGGCTTAGAAGCTATTGGTGCAGCTCCTTTTATTGTTCATTTAATATGTGATGGGATCATTGCGGGTGTTGGCGGTGTTTTAGTTTTCATTCCACAAATCTTTGTACTATTTTTCTTTATTTCACTATTAGAAGATTCAGGGTATATGGCGAGAATTGCTGTTGTAATGGATCGCCTTATGGAATTTTTCGGCTTAAACGGCAAAGCCTTTATTCCGATGATTGTAAGCTTTGGATGTAATGTTCCAGGTGTAATGGCTGCGAGAACAATTGAACAGCCACGAGAACGACTATTAACAATTCTTGTTGCTCCGTTTATGAGTTGCTCAGCAAGGTTACCTGTATATGCTTTGTTCGGTGCAGCATTCTTTTCTCAACATCAATCGTTAGTGGTGTTCTCCCTATATGTAATGGGTATAGTGATAGCGCTTATTGTGACAAAAATATTATCAATGACGATTTTGAAAAATGAAACTTCAGTTTTTATTGTTGAATTACCAGCCTATCATGTACCACAGCTTAAAACACTTTGGCGTTCTACTTGGGAAAAAGGAAAAGGATTTTTCCGCAAAGCTGGTACTATTATCTTTGCCGGCTCCGTGATTATTTGGCTTCTTTCTTATTTAGGACCACACGGCGCTAATGTCAATATGGATGATAGCTTTTTAGCAATTATCGGTGGCGCTTTTGGTGTGTTGTTTATCCCGCTTGGCTTTGGAACATGGCAAGCCGGTGCATCCCTTATTGCTGGATTCCTGGCAAAAGAAGTGATTGTTTCGACAATGGCGATTATTTATGGCGTAAGTGAAGGTGTCTTATCCTCTACGATGACAACACATTTTACTCCTTTAAGCGCTTATACATTCTTGGCCTTTGTATTACTGTATATGCCTTGTTTAGCAACAGTAGGCGCAATAAAACGGGAAACACAGTCTGTGAAATGGACTGTATTTGCAACAATATACCCATTTGTTGTAGCTTATATTATTGCACTTATGATTTATGGTATCGGGAACTTATTCATGTGAGGTGTAAAGAATGACTTTATTGATTAATATCTTAATCGGTTCCATTATATTTGGCTATGCAGGTATTACCTTATATAAGAGCATTAAGAAACAGAAAAAGGGCAAATGCGCATCATGCTCATTACAGAAGAGTTGTTCCTCTAACGTCTGTGCCCCTCCTTCTAAACTTAAAGATTTTACTACTAAATAAATTTGTATGAAAATATAGCGAGGTAATTCCCAATGGAAAATTCCATTGGGAACTACCTCGCTTTTTTGTGTGCTTTTAGATTGAAGGATTTTGTTCTAAAGCTCAAGTATTTAGTAATGTACTAGAGAAAGATTACTCTACAGCCAATGTAGTGATGACATTTTTTAATGTGTATACCCTTGGAGTGCAGGCTGGACGCCCCCAGGAAGCTTTGCTCTGTGCGAAAGCGAAGCGACAGCAACAAATGTTTTATCTGCGCGAAAGCGAAGCGTCAGCGACAAAGCGCCCAGCCGCAACGGAAATCAACTCCACGTTATGGTAATAAGCCTTAAACTTTAAATTTATTGATTTCTTCCTTCACAGACACCGCTTCTGCACTTAATGCCCTTGCAACAGCATTTATTTCCTGAATAGTCGCAGTTTGCTCTTCTATTGTCGTTGCTATTGTTTCAGATTGCTGTGCAGCATAATTGGAAGAAGAGGACATTTCATTGACCGATGCTGCCATTTCTTCAGTACTTGCAGAAATTTGTTGCGTAGAAGCAGACACATCCTCGATTTGAGATGTCATATCACCAATCGCTTTTAAAATTCCATCAAAGGCATTTTGGGCATTCTGAATAAATGTAACACCCTCATCTACATTCAACACTGTTACATTTACAGCCTTTTCTACTTCCTTCGTTTCTTGCTGAATAAGTGCTATTACATCCACTATTTGATTGGCAGAAGCTTTGGATTCCTCTGCTAATTTACGTACTTCATCTGCCACGACCGCGAAGCCTTTACCATGCTCTCCTGCACGAGCTGCCTCAATCGCAGCATTTAAAGCTAAAAGATTTGTTTGCTCAGTAATCTCAGTAATTACTTTCGTAATATTAACGATTTCAGCTGATTGCGTGCTTAGCTTCTGAATACGTTCATTTGTTGTATTTGAAGATTGTTGGATAATTGACATTTGGTTTTCTGCAATATGCAACGTTTTTTCACCATCATTTGCAATAGATTGTGTGTCTACGGCTTTAGAATGAAGCATTTGAGTAGCCTCAGCAATACGTTGAACACCTTGAGCAGTTTCATCCATTGCTATCGAACATTCACGACCAGTAACAGCTGCTTGGTTATCACTAATCGCCATTCTCTCTATCAGGTTTGCAATATCATGAGATGAATTTGAAATTTCTTCTGTACTCGCTGCTAATTCTTCAGCTGCTGATGTTGTATGCTCAACATTTGCCGTCATGCTATGTATTAGTGAATGTAAATTAGACTTCATCAAATTAAAAGAATCTGCCAAATCTTTAATTTCATCCTTCGCTCTAACTTCGATATCCTTTTGACATAAATCTCCTTTTGCAATTACCTTTGCTGCTGAAGTTAACTTATTGACGGGAACAACGATGGAACGTACAAATATAATCCCAACTGCTACACAAATCAATAAAATAATGCAGAACATCCATAAGAACCACTGCTTATTATCGTCAATCAGCTTTTCAACATGTGCTAAAGAATTTTGCATGTCTGTAATGTTTTCTTGTTGAAACAAATCTACTTTGTCATTAATCTCAATTGATGTAGTATCAAAATCAAGCATCAATTTATTCCCTAGCTCAGGCCCGCCTTGAATATAGCTATGAGCCATTTTCTGACCAGTACTATAATACTCATCAAACGCTACTTTAATCGCATCTAATCTTTTCTGGTCTTCTGGATGCATTTTTTTTACTTTCTCCAAATCTTTAATAAAGATTTTGCTATATTTTTCTGCTTGCTCAAATCCATCATCTAAATTATCGAGTGCTCTTGTAGCACTAATATCAGTCAAATATTGTTGAACCTGTACAACTGCTAATTTCATCTCATCTGCTAATAACGTCGTTTGAAGTGTTTTTTCTTTCATCAAATGTACTTGCTCTAGTTGGGATTTAGCATTTTGTTGCTGAAATACCCCCATAACTAAAACTAATACTACGATAAGGCCAAACGACACTATACTTTTAACTTTAATTGTCACAAAATACCTCCTATTTTAAACCTCTGCTATTTTAGTCTAGCGAAAAATATTTTAACATTTTTTACATTATTTTGATATGTTTCGCTTAATTACCTCAAAATCATCTCTTTCCAAGATAACGATTTACCAATAAAACATTATACCTTTACAATCAAACGGAAAAGTGAAAAATTGTGTAGTTTTCAAGAATTTTTACCACTTATTAGCTACATTTAAGTGAGATACACTTATTATCACCTTAGTTATTTATTTTGTGCGTGTCGAACGCTTACTTACCCATTTGCATATCATATTTATAATCAGGTATGTCATCAATGTTAAATCACTACCGAAAGGAGATCGTTATGGTATTTAGACCACAATTCCCAATGTATCCTGGTGGCATGAGAATGCCCATGCAAATGCCGATGCAAATGCCCATGCAAATGCCCATGCAAATGCCAACACCTCCACAAATGTCACCGCAGTCCTTTTTCCAGCCTGGAGGCTTTCCAAATCAACCACGAATTCCGGGTGGCTTTCCAATGTCCAGTGGAATAGGGTCATTTGGAGGACAAATGCCAATGCAGGAACCTTCAAAAATTGGTTCATTTTTGCAGCAGGCGAATAGCCTATTTAACTCAGCGAAAACATATACGCCTTACATTCAGCAAGCAATGCCAATGGTAAAAAATATTCCGTCACTTTTAAAATTGTATAAAGGATTTCAAGGTCTTCCTGCTGCAGGGGCTGCAGCAGTAGCAGCTGATGCAGCGGCTAGCGAAGGAGCAGGTTCTACTAGAAGTCGAAAAGCATCTCGACAAAAGGGATCATTTACTCCTGCTGAACCCCTTCCATCTAAGCCCCGCATTTTCCAGCCACCTATGTAGATGAAGGTTTCTTTGTATTCGCCGTCCCTGTCCGTTATAATGTAGATAGGTAAGCTTGAAAGGAGTCACAACCATGCAAGTATTAAAAATTAATCCACGTGGCTATTGCTATGGTGTTGTTGATGCGATGGTCATCGCTCGAAACGCCGCACTCGATAAAACATTACCAAGACCTATCTACATTTTAGGTATGATTGTGCATAATAAACATGTCACGGATGCCTTTGAAGCTGATGGCATCATCACATTAGATGGCGAGAATCGTTTAGACATTATTGAACAAGTTGAAACTGGCACTGTTATTTTCACAGCGCATGGTGTTTCACCTGAAATTCGTGAAATTGCAAAGCGAAAAGGCTTAGTATCCATTGATGCTACATGTCCTGACGTAACAGTTACACACGATTTAATTCGTGAAAAATCAGCAAATGGCTATGATATTATATATATCGGTAAAAAAGGCCATCCCGAGCCAGAGGGAGCAATTGGGGTTGCACCAGATCACGTGCATTTAGTGCAATCATCCACTGATATTGATGTATTAAATTTAACGAATGATAAATTACTAGTAACGAATCAAACGACGATGAGTCAATGGGATGTCGCTCATTTAATGGATAGTTTAAAAGAGAAATTCCCACATATTGAAGTGCATAAGGAGATTTGTTTGGCAACTCAGGTTCGTCAAGAGGCAGTTGCTAAGCAAGCTGGGGATACAGATTTACTTATTGTTGTTGGTGACCCAAAATCGAATAATTCGAATCGTTTAACGCAGGTGTCTGTTGAAATTGCAGGGACGCCATCTTATCGAATTGCAGACGTTTCTGAGCTAAAAGTTGAATGGTTAAAAGGAATTAATTCCGTCGCTGTTACAGCAGGTGCTTCAACGCCAACACCAATTGTCAAAGAGGTTATTTCATTCCTTGAGCAATTCGATGAAAATGATGAATCAACACATATTATCGCGCGTACAGTTACATTAGATAAAATTTTACCTAAAATTAAAACGCCAAAGCCTGTTGACAAAATTATGCCTTACTAAGAACTTATGCGCTAAAGTGCTCGTTTACGTCCGACAAGCGCTGGAGAGCCCGAGGCAAAAACTTTTGCCCGAGGGATCGAAGCGACCTCGAGGATGTAGCGCTTTAGCCTAGACGAAGACAATGCCTTTGGTTATCCACAACTTAAAAATCTATATTTACTTTAACAGTAAAAAAATCCTGATTGTCTATTTTGACAATCAGGATTTCTCATTATTTACTAAAATAATAATTGACTGGACGACCAATGCCACCATAATGCACATCCATCGTAATTTCCTCTTGCTTCTCTAAATAATCTAAGTATCTTCTTGCTGTTACGCGCGCAATACCTACGCCACTGGCTACTTCTTCTGCCGATGCTCCTTCTACAGATTGCAAAAAGTGCACAACTTTCTCTAGTGTTGCACGGTTAAAACCCTTAGGTAAACTTTTTTCTGACCGTAAGACATTTGACTGCTGAACCTCACTATGCCCATCATGATAATGGAATAACTGATCCAGCTCTCCTTGTGTTAATTCACGCTCCGTTTGCATTTGCTTTTTGAAGCGCAAATAGTTTTCAAGTGTTCCTTGTACTCGTTCAAATGAAAAAGGTTTCATAATATAATCAAAGACGCCCAGATGCAGGACCTGTTTTACAGTTTCCATATCATTAGCAGCAGTTACCGTAATTACATCTACAGGTAACTTGAGTTCACGAATTTTTCGTAAGCTTGTCACTCCATCTTGCTCTGGCATGAAAATATCCATAAATACTAATTCTGGTTTAAGTTTTTGAATTTGAGCAATCCCTTCAACTCCATTTGAGGCTTGTCCAATTACTTCAAATCCAGCTATCTTTTCAATAAATTGGCGATTAACCTCTCGCACCATTGGATCGTCCTCTATTAATAAAACCTTTGTTTGTGTCACTGTTAGTCCTCCATACACTCTGTTCTATCTCTAAATGTGTAATTATTTATTTAAGGAAGCGATCCTCGCTTCTATTTCAACTATTCAATATTACATTACTCATAGGATTTTCCTAGGGATGTCAAATGAACCCAAAGGTGTCGTCCAGTCTTTACTTTATTCAAAAAAACAATTGCTATCATTAGCATTTGGTGATGAGCCTATTAAGTATGGTAAAAAGTTATTAAAAAGCTTGTTCCTTTATTCGGTTCACTTATGACTTCGATTTCTCCCTTTCCTTTCTGTACAATCTCTTTTATTAAAAAAAGTCCAATGCCTCGACCTTTTTTCTCTTTTGTTGAATAGCCATTATCAAAAATATGTGCCTTTACTTCATTTGTCATGCCAATACCATTATCCGTTACTAAGATTGCTAGTACATCCTCATCCTCATCAACAGAAACATGGACAATTTTTTCTTCGATTTGTATATCCCTTAATGCGTCAAAAGCATTTTCAATTAAGTTACCAAATAAAATAACGAAATCATGATGATCTAAATTTTCAGGAAATGTTGTCAAACGGCTTTCTCTGTCAATCTCCAGTAGAATTCCCTGTTCTTTCGCATAAGAAATTTTACTAAGCAATAGCCCTGAAATATTTTCATTTTTTATCCGCTCATTTAGAAAGTTTGTAATTTCATCGTGTTCTTCTTTTATTTGCGTTAAGTAAGAAAGTGCTTGTTTATGATGTCCAAGCTGTAAAAGACCAGCAATTGTGTGTAATTTATTTTTATGCTCATGTGTTTGTACGCGTAATGCTTGTACAAATGCCTTTACACCCGTTAATTCCTCTGCAAGCTTTTTCACTTCTGTACGATCCTTAAACATGGCCACAGCGCCAACCGTTTTCCCATTAACTTGTATAGGAATACGATTACTCATAATACTGTGATCATTAATATAGAGCTCACGATTGAAAATAGGCTGATCTAGCTCCAAAATTTCCGGTAATCGTGTATCAGGTAAAACATCAAAAATTTTCTTCCCTATTAATGTTGATGGCTGTTTGTGAACGCCTAATATTTCACATGCCTTTTCATTAAATATCGTAATTGTCAAATCATTATCAATGGCTATAATCCCTTCATGCATTGCGTTAAAGGTTTCCGTTCGTTCTACGTACATTTTAGCAATTTCATGGGGCTCTAGCCCAAACATTTGCTTTTTCATATGAAGCCCTAAATTATGAGCTCCCCATGCACTAAAGAAAAGAGACAATAAGATTGTAATTATTAATTCAGTTTGAATAGATCGAAGTAACTCTACAACAGTTAAAACACTATAGCCAACTACTACTACCCCTATTTGTTTTCCTTCTTTACTCATAATCGGGACGAATGCTCGTACCATATCTCCATGTTCACCATGTGCGATGGATGTATAATAATGCTCAGAAAACGCAGCATTTAGATCTCCAGACTCCGAGACTTGCCCGATCTCCTCTGTATTTGGATGTGAGTACTTGCGCCTTTGCATATCAAGTACAACAATATACTGTGCGCCATTTATATCACGTATTTCCTCCACTACAGGATTTATGTGTTTCGTAGCCTCGTTAAAATTATTATTTGATATGTAAGTTTTCAACTCAGGAAGCTGTGATACTGTTTTTGCCACAAGTAAAGCCTGATCTGCAAGCTTATCCTTTTGCTCAGTCATGACGAACCCTAGCAAAAATGTTCCACCTATACTAAAGGAGAGCATGAGAATAAAAAAAGTCAGAGACATGATTTTTCTCTTCATCGATATTTTTTGAAATTTCAAGATGTACGCCTCCCTCTTACTATATTTTAGCTTACTCCATATGTTAGAATAACAAAAACATCAGAAAATACGAATAAATTAGGTGTAATAGATGAAAAAATTTATTATTGGAACAATAGCAACCGTTTTATTGTTAACGATAGCGTTTGGTGTTCAACAAGGCTTACTATTCGCCAAGCCTCTTCCCTATGACGATGAGCAAAAAGGTTTGAATACGCAAATTACGATTCATTTAAGTCATGTTGTTGCTGAGAATACACCAAAAGGACAGGCGGCAAGTAAATTCGCCGAGCTTGTTGAGGAAAAAACAAATGGTGAGGTGAAGGTACATGTCTATCCCAACTCCTCCCTGTTTAATGATGGAAATGAGTTTCAAGCTTTGCAAAATGGACAAGTAGAAATGATTATCCCTACTTTTTCAAAGATGACATCCTATATACCAAACTGGCAGGTACTTGATTTACCTTACCTTTTTAATACAGATGATGAAGTTCATGAGGTTCTTACAGGTTCAATCGGTGACCAATTGTTAAATGAACTTAAACCTTTTCATATAAAAGGACTAGGCTTTTGGCATAATGGCTTTAAACATTTAACCTCTGTCGATCACCCTATTCATACATTTGAAGATTTAAAAGGCTTACGTGTCCGTACAATGCCAAGTAAAACTCTTGAAAAGCAATTTGAGACTGTTGGGGCTACACCAACCCCAACTCCATTCAGCGAAGTTTTTACTGATTTAGAATCGAATGCCATCGATGCTCAAGAAAACACAGCGTCCAATATTTATTCTAAAGGTTTTTATAAAGTGCAGAAGCATATGACTTTAACTAATCATGGCATTTTAGGATACACCGTTTTAATTAATGAAAAGTTTTGGAAGTCCTTACCTTTAAAAATTCAAAAACAGATTATGGAAGCTATGAAAGAAACTACAGACTGGCAATTTGAACAAGCTGTAGAAATGAACAAAGAAGATTTGCAAAAACTTGAGCAGCAGGATAATTTTGAGATCTATACGATGAGCAATAAGGAACGCCAACGTTTTAAAGAAAAACTAGCACCTGTTTATGATTTTTATAGAAACAATGTACAAGAAAACGATGTTTTATCAGAAATTGAAAAAATTGTTTCCCCTTAAACTATTTTTTCACTGCGGGATCAATACTTTTGTTCATTAATGATAAAATCCTCACTAGCGTGGGGATTTTTTTCTTTTGTATTATAATAGATTCCGAAATTACAAAACTACTATATAACAGCTTCAAACCCTTGCTATCACTAACTTTATCCATATTCCAACTAAAAATGAACAAAATGAACAATAGAAACTTTACGGTCATAAAAGCTATTGTCGGAAAATTTCAGCTATGATTACCTCATGAAAGCGTTCACATAATATTCATAAATAGTGTAAGGGGAGAACTTTATGCGTATAAATTTTAAAAACTTAACTGTACAAGTACTGATTGCTATTGTGCTAGGTATTATTGTTGGTGCTACGTTCCCAGAGTTCGGAGCGCAGTTGAAAATATTAGCAGATATTTTTATTAAATTAATTAAGATGTTAATAGCTCCTATCATTTTCTTAACAGTTGTTATTGGAATTGGTAGTATGGGCGATGTAAAAAAAGTTGGTAAAATTGGTGGGAAGGCATTAATCTATTTTGAAATTGTCTCTACTTTCGCACTAGCAATCGGCTTAATCGTTGTCAATATTGTAAAACCTGGTAAAGGCTTTAATACAGCGGCTGCAAACGGTGCAGATGTATCCCAATATACAGATGCAGCAGCCGCTACAGAGCATGGTATTGGTGCATTTATTATGCATATTATACCTGATAATGTTGTCGGAGCACTTGCAAATGGAGAGTTATTACCTGTTTTATTCTCAGCTGTTTTATTTGGTATAGCTGCTGCAGCTATTGGTGAACCGGCTAAACCAGTTATTAAATTTTTCGAACAAGTAGCAGATATATTCTTTAAAATTGTTAATATGGTCATGAAAGTTTCCCCGATCGGTGCATTTGGCGCTATGAGCTACACAATCGGAAACTTCGGTCTTAAATCACTAGGAAACTTAGGATTTTTAATGCTTTCCGTTTATATTACAATGTTTATTTTTATCGTATTCATCATTGGTCTTATTACACGTTACTTTGGATTCAGTATCTTTAAGTTTATTAAATATATTAAAGATGAAATTTTTATCGTTATTGGAACATCATCATCAGAATCTGCCCTTCCTTCGATGATGCGCAAATTAGAAAACTATGGTTGCTCTAAACAAGTCGTTGGTCTTGTCATTCCAACGGGGTACTCCTTTAACTTAGATGGTACGTCGATTTACTTATCTATGGCGGCTATTTTTATCGCACAAGCTTATGGAGTTGATTTAGATGTTTGGCATCAAATTACATTACTTGCTATTTTAATGCTAACATCTAAAGGTGCGGCCGGTGTAACAGGCTCAGGCTTTATCACACTCGCTGCAACATTAGCAGCATTCCCTATGATTCCAGTAGAAGGGATTGCACTTTTAATCGGGGTCGATCGCTTTATGTCAGAAGCCCGCGCCGTTACAAACTTAATTGGTAATGGTGTAGCAACAGTTGTCGTTTCAAAAATGGAAAAAGAATTCGATCCAGAGCAGGAAAAACGTGCTCTTGCAGGAGAAGTTACAATTCAACAATAAAATGAAAGGCTGTCCGAACGTGGAAATTCCACATTATCGGCCAGCCTTTTTCATTGTTAAAATTCTATTCTTATTGATTCCTTTTCAATTACTATGTATTTGATAGAGTTTATATATTTCGTAAAATAGCCATTTTATGAAAATTTTTGTTGAAGGTGAAACCTAGAGTTAAGCTTCCCCGTATAGTAAGTAGATTGGAGGCTTTTTTTATGACTACTTTTACCCTTACCTACCCAAAAGCTTTCGAAAGCTTTTCAAATATTCCTATTGTGAATGAACAACATGAGACAGTTAGTTTGCTACAAAAGGTTGAACGTTCATCCGTTGGAAAAGCAATCAACGCTGTTATGCTAGTTGCTGCACAACAGTCATTACCACATCGCTATGAAACACGCACTACTTTAGGAGCATCACTTTTTCAAGTGCAATCTACATTATTAACAAAAGGGGTTAGCCATCAGCTTATTATGCCAGATGGATCCATTTTACCGATACAACGGAAGACGGTTCAATTACTTGAATCCTCCTACTCTTTTACAATGGATGGACTCGCTTTTCGCTTTGAAAAGGATTTTACTTCAACCGCCTATTTATATTGTAATGATGAAAAAATAGCAAGCGCTAGTAATATAGAAACTGAACTTGTACGTACTGGTATATCTTTTAAACTTTTTAACTCTGACGATACGCTCTTTGTTGCTTTGTTAGCAACTCTATATCAGGCTTTATTCTCAATGAGTAATTAGGAGGCTTATCGTCATAGAGTGGGGTTGATTTTCGTTCCAACCGAACGCTTGGGCCAACAGATGTTTTTTGCGCGAAAGCGAAGCGGCAGCGGCAGCGGCAACAGCATCATGTTGGACACGAAGGCGTTATCACAGGACGTGATGGTTTTAGCCTTCGTTCCTCTATTGCTGATTCCCAAGGAGTCGCCTAGTCGCCACTCCAATCAACATATATATATGACATATGGTTTAATAATTATTATCTCTGATTTTGGATATGAACTCCTATTGCTAGGATTTTTTTGATATTAAAAATTATTAAGTAACTTATTTATAGCTTCTACGACTACTGAAGGTGCATCATTTTGTATATATTAAGCAGCTCAATATCTTCAAGTAAAGCACCCCGTTAAAACTTTTCCGTTTATTTGATTGTTTATAAAAGGCTGTTTTCTTTATTTTACAGCTTCTTTAAAAATGTTTAAAAAGTTGTTATCGTCCTCGAAAACATAGTTTTTCGTATTGTGGTTTACATAAACTACGCCATCGTCTATATTTAGCCAAAATGAACTCAATGAATCAACAGTGAAGCTTACATAATATTTATATTTAAAGGTAGCTCCATTGTACTTTTTAAATGTTGCATTTTTAAAACTATTTATAAGCTCTTGCTTTATTTCTTTTGAAATTAAAATGTCTGAAGCTGTTGGTAATGGATTTTCCCTTTTGGGTGTCTGGTCCGTTGTTCTAATTGCTACGGATGCATTTTCTGAACTTAAATTCCCATTTTCAAAACCTAATATTTCATTTGAAGAATAATCCCTATATTCATCATACAAGTCTTTCCCTTTTATTAAACCAACAAGGCAAACTATGGCGATTAAAATGGTGTAAAAAATTTTCTTTACGCTCAAATACACACCCCCATCTTTTTTTATTTATTATAGATTATACATTGTAACAAATTAGGATTATTAAACAACAATCGTTACGAACTGAATCATAAAAAATAGACCAACATATTTTATATGTTGGTCTATTTATTTACATACGTTTGAAGGTTGTCACCCTAAGATAAGATTTAGATGCAGTTTTTTGATTTTACATCTTTCTTCGTTTCTATAATAGATTTAGAGACTGGTGAAAAATAGTGGACCATATTGAAGTAAAGCACCCCGTTAGCCATCCATGTAACGCAAAACCAGTGCTACACCACAGAATATGAAAGATGATTAAGTTCTTTCATGGGAGTTTAATAAGAACAGCGACGCTTCTTCAACAATCGCTCCCGATTGTTTCTGTAAAGTCATCCGTTTATTTCATTCATTTACTTTGCCTTGAGTTCTAGGTGCTTATTCCCCTACCATACCGTCGTTATCATTGTCTTTCATATATGGGTATAACCAGTGATCACTCGTTATTGGCATGCTATAACCTGCTGCTTTTGCTTCTTTAATCGTTACTTGACCATTTCCATCTGTATCAACGCTAGAAATATCTTCAGTGCCATTCAAAGCATTGGACTTATTCGAACTTGTTGACTTATTTGAGTTAGTTGATTTACTTTCAGTTAATCCTAGAGATTTATTTATTTCATCAGGGTTGCCGTTATCAAACTCATCTACAATTTTATTCCCTTTTAAAGTGTAAGTGTACTTGTAATGAGAAGGAATCTGCGTTTCCGTATTAGGATATGTGATTATTGCTTCAAAACTAGTAGCTCCACCTGCTTTACGGATAGCGTCTTCCATATATGCTTGATCACCATGTCGGTTAAGCGTACTATCTTGTGGCGTAATATTATAAGCATTTGATACCCCACCAAGAGAATCTGCAATAACATGTCCTTCATCTAAATCTGCTCTTTCGACACCAGGAACTTTTGCTTCATCAGCGTAGTATCTGCCAGACGATGTTACAGGTTCGGTACGGTCATCTTGTAGAACGATTTCGTCAGCAATGACACGGATTACTTGGCCATATTCGTTGGTGAAAGAATAGTACATTCGGTCCCCAAAACCAATGTCAACGACGGCGTTAGGTTCGCGATTACCAGACAAATCACCACCATCAACTTCAATTAGTTTGTAACCTTTGAACAGTTGATCTTTTGATTGAGTTGATGATTCCTCTACTACTTGTTTTTCAGTCGCAGTTTTTTCTTTTTCACTATTTTTTGTAGTTACTTCTTGTGAATCAGCTTTCCCATCAGTATTCGATACATCTTCTACGTTAGTACAACCAACTGTAAAGATGGCTGTTAAAAGTAAAATTAAATAGTTTATTTTCTTTTTCATTTTAGGACTCCTTATAATATTTTTTTACTGAGCATTCTAGAGATCTTTGAATAAAACATAAATTAACATTGTTAACCTAAGTATATTACAATATTAATTTTATTACAGTAGATACTTAGTTCGAAGTATGTAGTGTTAAATTCCAATAAAGATTAGTAGAGTCCATTGCATTATATTTTTCAAATTTAAACACAGTAAAAGATAGTAAGAACAACTATGAGAATTAGGTTGTTGAAGATATACCCAGTCTGGCTGTGAGACGATTTGAAATACAGTATTGTGATACATAGGTCATCTCGATTCGTCTCACGCTCTGTTGAATATTAGACCTTAACAGCAAAGAGGACGGCTAAATTATGTACATGCGGATTGGTGCAGCAGATCAGTTTTATTAATGAGGTTCGATATTTTCCCCTGGGCTATTAATTTTCTCGACTTGTTCTAGGATTTGAACTTTTCTCACTTTTACCAAGTCCTGCTCTATCGTAAACTAACACTTCTGTAAATGCTGAAACATCAGAGACTATAGAAATCCACCCTTTAGAATAATCACCATATCCCGCATCCATAACCACTGTAGGTTTACCATTTTTTTCACCTATCAATTTGGCATACAATTTAAAATCACTAATTGGTACAAACATTTCTTTAGACATATTATAGTTTCCTTTTTTAAGACTTCATCGAATATTTAAGAACTGATATCTTAATAAAAAATCAGCCTTTTTTTATTTTCCACTACTGCTAGAATCATTCAATATATTCCGGGACACGAAATAAATTCGCTTTGTTTTGACCATTTTAAGCCGTCCTTCTAAAAAAGGAGTACACTAAAGAGGTAGAAATACTATACATTTGGAGGCATTTAAAATGGATACAAAAGCAGCAGACATTAAAAATTTAATGACGTTAGATCTACTTGTTCAAATTCTAGAGGAACGCGGTATTATGACAGATCGAGAATTAAAAGAACGTCTCACTAATAATGTTAAACTTTCCTCTATGGATGCAGATTTAAAAGAAAAAGTTATTGAAGAAATAAAACATTAATGGAATGGATGGCATTTCAAAAAGGGGCCGCGTCTTAAGTAATGAGTTTACTTTACGCAGCCCTCTTTTTTATATTTGCACCTTTAGCTCCTTCACGTGTACAGCAGTTCCTGTAATCGAAATATTCAGTTTTCCCTCATCATTTTTTACATGTACATGCACACGCCCATCCTTCCCAAGTTCCTGACCTTGTTCTACGGTAAGTGTTTTTGGCAATTGAGCTTCTCGATCGATATAATTTGCAAAATATGCTCCCATAACACCAGAGGCAGTACCTGTAGTTATATCTTCAATTGTCCCAGAATAAGGTGATGAAAAATGTCGTGCGTGCATATCTGCATACTTATCAAATGCCTCTAAGCAAAAAGGATGCACAGATGCTTTTGGCATTTCTTCAAGGACATCCGGAAAATCTGCAGTTTGTGGAGTCATTTTTTCAAAGTAGGTTAAATTTTTAATAGGTACTAGCAATGTCCAAATTCCTGTACTTCCATAAACTATCGGTAATTCAGGATGTATCGCTTCCTCAGTCAGCCCAATTGATTGTGCAAGCTTAGTTTTTGAACCGTTAAAGGTTTTAAACTGAGGTGCTGCATGCTGCATAGTGATATGAATCTCCCCTTTTTGTTCTTTTATCTCAATTGGGAGAATTCCTGCATTCGTTTCAATAGTTAGTTTTGACTTATTTTCTAGTAAACCTTGTGTTTTCAGTGCATATATCGTTGCCATTGTTGCATGTCCACATAAATTCATCTCATGTCCTGGCGTGAAATAACGTATACGTAAATCTGCTTTATCTGAGTTTAGCGCAAAGGCGGTTTCATTAAAACCTACTTGCTTAGCAATAGCCTGCATTTCTATTTCACTATATCGATCTCCCTCTATGACGACACCTGCCGGATTTCCCATATTGGGTATTGTGCTAAACGCATCATAATGATGGACCGTAACCATTTTCATATTCTTTTCCTTCCTTTATTTAAGTTTTACATACATCAAAGCTTGGCTACTCTAACTAGCGTGTACTACCAAGCCTTTCAAATGGCCACAACAAAAAGTCTGCTGTTCCTAAAATTTTATCCTGCGAAACAAATCCAACCTCCGAACTTCGACTGTCTATGCTTACTCGGCGGTTATCCCCTAGAACGAAAAAATGCCCCGATGGTACAGTCTTTTCTCCTAATTGTTCCTCTAGAGTGAAATCATATGTAAAATCACCTTTATCAAGTAACGCTTCTTTATACTGAGTTAAATAAGGCTCTTCAAATGCCTTTCCGTTTATATATAAAACGTCATCTTTGTAGGCTATATGATCTCCTGGTAAACCGATGATTCTTTTAATATAATTCTTATCTTCTTTTGTTTCAAAGACAATTACATCGAAGCGGTCATAACTGGAAATTCGCGGTCCCACTTTATTCACAATGATTTTATCTCCGTTTTCAAAAGTTGGCTCCATTGAAGCACCTTTTACAACTACAGGAGATAGAATAAAATAACGTACACCCATTGTCATAATGATTGTTAGTCCAATTACTTTAAACCATGCCCAAAATTCATTCTTAGATTGTTTTTGTGTCACACTTTACACTCCAATCCTTTTTTCTCTAATATCCAAATTCCCTTACATTAATAAACACGAACTAACTGTATAAAAGTTCCATTTTTTCTAAAAACGCTTCCAATAACAAAAAGAATTAGCGCAGAGGCTTTTTGCCGCAACACTAATTCTTAGTTTTTAGAACAAAATACCGCTAGAGGATGGTGTTTAATTTTTTCTACTTAGTCTTCCTTACTTCTTGTTCAGTTAGGGAGCCTGTAAATTCATCTGGTGCTACTTGTTTTTTCACTCTCATAGCTATTAAATAGACAATCATTGACACAATTAAAGATTGAACTGCAGGTAGGCCAATTGGATTGACATATTGTGAGTAGTAGCCTATTGCCACTGCAGCAACTACAGCAATCGTAGCCATCCAATTCCAGCCTTTAATTTCTATCCATTGTTTATTACGAATAAAAAAGAAGTCAGCAAACATAACACCTGCGATTGCTGGATATAGTAATGCGGTTAAGTAAAGGAAATCTGTGAAGTAATCTAGAATTCCCATTAGCGCAATAAAAATCGCTATAATCGTACCAACAAAAGTAAGCAAAGCTCGTCCTTTACCTGAAGTAACATTTAAAACGTTTGCTAATGCTAAGCCCATACTATAATTATTCACTAGCTGTGATGTCCAAGTAGCTAACCATAAAATGAGGAAACCCCAAACTGGGAATCCTAGATTCATCATGACATTAACGATATCAGCATCGCCTACACCAACAGACATTATGGCACCTACGATAAACAACGGGAATCCGATTAAAACGATACCACTTGGAATCAATAAATTATCTTTCCATAATGGTTTTGCATAACGTGTATAATCAGATGCAATTACCCATTGCGAGACATTAACACCAATTACAAGACTAATTGCTGCTGCTATAGTCATCGACTGCTCAGGATTCCAGGATGAAATTGTTTCCCATCCTGTATTTTTTAACGCCAAGTAAATGCCACCAATAATTAATAGCAATCCCGATGGAACAGCTAAATAATCTGTCCATTTCATAGATCCATAACCGATAATTGAAGGTGCTGCAAAAAGAAGACCCGCTATTGTTGTTATCACTGCCCAAGCTAACCAATTATGCTTATAATCGATTCCAAACATGGCAGCCATTGCATTACCAGCAACAGCCGTTTGTAAAGCCCACCATCCTAGGGAACAATAAATATCGTTAAACCAACGATTAATTTAGCTTGAATAGTACCAAAGCTTGTTTTTGCTATTACGGAAGATGGAAGACCTGTTTTAGCCCCGATATAGCCTTGTAATGTATTACCTAGCCATTGAAAACCAAATAATGCGATAATCAAAATTAGCAGAATTTTTCCTAACCCAAAGCTTGCTGTTAAACTAGCTCCTACCATTAAAACTGGAATTGTAAACTCAAGGCCACCAAAAATCATAGTTGGTGTAATCCAATGCTGTCGATCAGTTTCAGGTATTGCTGTTAATGCTGGGTCTTTACCAAGCATTGATGTTTTTTCTGTATTTACTTCATTTTCCATTTCTACTTAACCCCCTTACTTTATCCAATGATATTATTTTTAGTTTGTTAGATACCGTAGAATAAAATCTGAATATTCGACCTATTTAACATCTAATAATGCATAAACAATCTCTACTATTTCTTCACTATCATTTATGCACCAATGCGACTCTCCAGCTGGAATAAAGGATGCCTCCCCTTGAGAAATTCGATAGTTTTTCCCTCCAGATTCTCCTGTAAGAGAACCCCTTATTATAAAGGAATACTCATGTTCTATATGTGATGTAGTACCTGTTAAAGGTAATCGCTCACCAGGTTTTATTTTGACGAAGCCAAATTTAATTTCAATTTCTTTATATTGATCTTGAAATAAATTTTGCTGAACAATATCTTCTTGCGTAATCTCTTTAATAATCATAGCAGTTCTCCTTTTACTACGAATTTCTTTTTGGCAGTTCCTCATAGCTATAATCTGTTTCGTCTACTTGAACATAAAAGAATGTTTCCGCTTCCTCCTTCGAAAAGTAGCCATTTTTGACATCGCTTGCTACTTGTGCAGCTGGTCGATTACGCGGATTTCCATAGCCCCCGCCAGTACCAGTTATTAATTGAACAACATCATTTTTATTTAACTTATATCTTGGGTATACACCGTATGGACCATCAATTTCACCAGTTGCTTTTTTAATGTAAAACTCATTTGGTGAACCATAATTGCCATTATCAATGCCCCACGGTAAAAATTTATTTCGCCCAAATGTTACAGTCACCGCTTGATTATCTGTCAAAGCTCTGTAGGAACGAGTAACCCCTTTACCACCAATATATTCTCCAACACCTGCTCCATTTCTATCCTCTCTTAAGATTCATCAATTAACACTCCATATCGTGTTTCTGCTACTTCTATTGGTACATTGTAAGTTTCACCATCTGAAAAGCAGAATTGACCAGATGCACCGTCTGCATCATTTCCACCACCCCATCCACCTACAGATGGCTCAACAATTAAGAATGGTTCCCCTGTATCATGGTGTGTACCACTTAATGTCACTGCACAAACCGATAAAAATTGACCAGCTGTTAATCGACTAGGAATGTGTGGAGCTAACGCTTTCCATACTAAATCTAAGCTACCAAGCAATGTTTCAAAGTAATTGGAAACAGGCACCGGTCTTTCGGCAGACATAATTGACTGTTGATCAACGATAACTTTTAATGGCTTAAATACACCATCATTAACATCTTGAGCTGGATTTGTAATAGCTAAAAAGATGGCGCGTACAGCTGATACTAATCCAGTATATGAACAATTGACTGGACCAGGTACTTGTGACGAGCTTCCTCTAAAATCACAAATAAATTCATCATCTGTAATAGTTACCTTAACTTTAATAGGAAACGGACCATTTCCAATACCATCAGTGTCGATAAAATCCTCCGCATAAAATTCTCCCTTTGGAAGCTTAGCAATTTCTTGCTTGGCCATCGTTTCACCGTGAGCTAAATGATAGTCAATCGCTGCTAAAATGATTTCTACTGAATGTTTATCACATAATTCTTTGACGCGCTTTTCACCTGTTCTAAGAGCGGCAACTTGGGCAAACATATCTCCTAACGACAGGTCTGGGAAGCGCACATTTGAACGAATAATCTCGACAATTGCCTCGTTTAATTTACCTTCGTCATAGAGTTTTATACACGAAAACTGAAGCCCTTCTTGGAAAATATCTACTGAGTCATTGGTAAACGAACCTGGATCCTTACCCCCAACTTCTGTCCAGTGGGCTTTATTTGCGGAAAAAGCAATCAATGTCCCTTGATAAAAAATCGGCATAACGAGTCCGACATCTGATAAATGGGATCCCCCTCCTTGGTAAGGGTCATTGATAATAATAATATCCCCTTCTTTTAATTTATCGCCTGGATATTTTTTCAACGTTTCCTTGACCATAAAAGTCAGCATACCTATGAAGCCTGTAACACCATTACCCTGTGTTAGTAAATTACCCTCTGAATCTGTTAAGCCACTCGCATAATCTAAAACCTCATAGATAATCGGACTCATAGAAGTTCGAGCCAAAGCAACAAACATCTCATCTCCAGCAGATAACAGCGCATCTTTCACTATTTCTAACGTAAATGGATCAATTTGCGTGTTCAATGTCATTATATTTCCTCCTTTTCAATAACGATGTTTCCGTAGGCATCTATATAGAGCGACTGATTTTTATAAATCACAGTAGCGGCGGCTTTTTCTTCTACGATGATAGGACCTTTTACTTTTTCTTCAATCGGCAATAACTCACGATCATAAATATTTGTTTTAACCCATCCATCCTGTTCATAATACACATCACGTTGTTCTAGCAATGCATCCTGTATGCTACTTTGACGACTAATTGTCTTCAGCCCAGGCTTGCTTACCTTTCCAAAAGCTGTCACATGGATATTGACTATTTCCGTCTCTGCGTTTGGCAATTTAAACGTAAAATTTTTCTCGTGTAATTGGTTAAAATCTGCAATCGCCTTGTCAATTGTTACTTTATTCCATTGGCTGTCATCTATTGGGACTTTAACTGTATGCTCTTGACCTACATAGCGCATATCGGCAAAGCGTAGGAAAAACACGTTATCCTTACTCATGTTCTCAGCTTCAAAATGTTGAATAGCTTTGCTTTCAATTTCAACCCATACTCTATTTATTTCAATTAAATCAAGTACATGCATTCGTTTAATATATGTTTGAATATAATCTCGGCGTAAATCTGTCATAAGCATTCCCCATGCAGAAAATACAGGTGATGCAATAGGAATAATGACTTTTTTAACACCTAATTCAAGTGCTAAAGCAGGTGCATGCATCGAACCACCACCACCAAAAGCAATCATTGTGAAGTCTTGAGGGTTATGACCTTTCCGAATTGAAATTAACTTTAGTGCATTTAACATATTAGAATTCGCAATTCGAATTATGCCGAGTGCAGCTTCTTCTGCAGACATGTTAAACCGATTCCCTATTTTTTTCTCAATTACATTTTTAACATTATCGAGATTGACATTAAAATCAAAATTTTTCGGTGACAATCTACCAGTTATCAAATTGGCATCGGTTGTTGTTGGTTCTGTTCCACCTTGTCCATAAGCAACTGGGCCAGGACGGGCACCTGCGGATTGTGGTCCTACTTTTAAAGAGCCTGCATTATCAATCCAAGCAATAGAACCTCCACCGTTACCAATCTCTACAATATCAACAACGGGCGTTTTAATCGGATAGCCTGCATGGCGATTATCTTTTTCAATATAATAATCTGTTGAAACCTTCACCTCACCATTTTCAATTAAAGAGCACTTCGCTGTTGTTCCCCCAATATCAAAAGCAATAATATTTTTTTCATCTAATATTTCACCAAGTACAGATGCACCTAAAATACCAGCAACTGGGCCAGACTCCACCATATTTATTGGAGAACGCTTTGCATGATCAAACTTTGTTGTACCCCCATTTGATTGCATAATATAGCTTTGTTCAATATCCACTGTATCCTGTAATTTTTGCTCAAGACGATCAATGTATGTTGTAGCAGTTGGCTGCACATAAGCATTCAATACTGCCGTATTTGTTCGTTCATATTCACGCCATTCTTGTGTAATTTCACTTGACGCAGTTACTTGTATCTCTGGCCATAATTCCTTAATCTTTTGCATAGCCACTTTTTCGTGTTCATTATTAACGTAAGAATGTAAAAAGGAGACAGCAATCGCCTCTACCTGTTCTTTCTTAAAATAGTTCACTATTTCTTCAAGCTCATTAACATTAATCGCTTCTAATACTTGTCCTTTATAATTAAGTCTTTCTGTAACTTCCCTACGTAAATACCGCTCCACGAACGGCTGTGGTTTTTGGTACTTGACATTAAACAAATCTGGTCGATTTCCACGTGCGATTTCTAATACATCTCTAAAACCTTTTGTCGTAATCAAGCCAGTTTTAGCTCCCTTTCGCTCTGTCAATGCATTGATGATTACCGTAGTACCATGGATAAACATTTCTAATTCTGTTCGATCAAGAGCACTTTTTTTAATAACATCGATAACTCCTTGCTCAAAATATGGCGGAGTTGTATTACTTTTCTCATAGCCAAAGTTCCCCTGCCCATCCACATATACTAAATCAGTAAATGTACCCCCGATATCTGTTGCAACTCTCATTTCATACACCCAACCTTCCTTATTAATTTTTTAGAAAATTACTGGCGTTAAAACAGATAAGACAACACTTTCTTCATTTAAAGGATTTTCCCATGTATGCGGTACTTCAGAGGGATAATGAATCGTTTCACCCTCTCGAAGAAAATATTCCTGTCCATCTACCTTAAAAAGTATCGCACCTTTCAGGACATAATAGAATTCTTCACCGGGGTGAATAGATTCTTGATTTTTTTCCACTTGACCTGGAGCAAGTTTTACTAGTAATGGCTCAAGATTTCTACCACTAAAATTACCATTGAGACGCGTATACTCCACTGAAGATCCTTCTAGTTTAAAAGGTTTACGATCATCCTCCTTCACAACATATGTATTATTTGAAATCGACTCAAAAAAATAAGTGATAGGTACTGAAAAAGCATCAGCTATTTTTTTTAAAGAAGTAATAGCCAATGATGAAGAACCTCTTTCAATTTGTGATAGAAAGCTAATCGATAAATTAGTCTTTTCACTTAAGTTTTTTAGCGTCATGCCTTGTTCTATTCTCGTTTTTTTTATGATTTGATGTATTTCTTCCAAATGGCCACCTCTTTTTTTGTTACACTGTAATTTTTATAGTATAAGTGAAATTTTTTTAATGATATCACATAATTTTCTAAATAGAAAGATAATTCAGATTTTATATTGCGTTTTTGCGACGATATTTTACAATTCTCTTAATTTGTTTAATATCGTGTAAAAACTTTTGCGCAGATACGATCCAAGTTTAATCTTTGAGACGCTGATTTCCGATATGGGCGATAGACTACTTTCTCTCGGGAAGCTTCACTCTGAGACGAGGGCAAAGTGACGGAGCACTCAGAATACCCTATTCTGTATTCAAAAGGTCATATACAAGCGAATATCTGTAAAAATCCTTTTAATATAAACCTTTATTTTTCGAATCAGCATGCCTATTCTTTTTGTTTTAGATCATGCACTAACAAATGCATAAAAAAAGCAATATGCACTTTTTTTCAGTACATACTGCTTAAGGTCCCTATCGAATTGTTTTTAATGCTGTTGCCCAAGGGATAAGTTGATCTAGCATTTGATTTACTGAATCTGCTTGCACATCCTTTGGTTTAAATACTGTGCCATTTTCAAAATCTGTAAACAAAGATAGGGCAGGATGGACGCGAACATCTGCTACTAATAGTTCACCAAGAATTCCACGTAAATGTTCAGCTGCTCTTGCACCTCCAACAGAACCGTAAGAAACAATACCTGCCGCCTTATTATTCCATTCCACTCGTAAGTAGTCTAATGCATTTTTTAATGCCCCTGTAATGGAATGGTTATACTCTGCAACGATAAATACAAAACCATCACATGCAGCAACTTTTTGTGACCATGTAGCTGCTCCTGAAGCATCTCCGCCTGGCTCACCTAGAAGTGGTAATTTAAAGTCCGCGATATCAATAATTTCATATTCCGCATCACCGCGTTTTTCAGCTATTTCCTTTACCCATTCGCCAACTTGTGGGCTTAAACGACCTTCACGCGTACTACCTAAAATAACCCCTATTTTCACCATGTTTTGCCTCCTTGTTTTATCCCTCAAATTGTAACCGAATCATTACTTTCATCAAATGAATAAAATCGGCTCTCTTAGCCATGTTGTACAGGAAACAGCCTCTTTATTCAAAGGTCAGATGATTAATTAGCAACTTTATTATTTACTTTGAAACAAAATAAAATTATTTTAAATTGATAGGTCTTTCTAATGCTGCAAGTTCATCCTCAATCGATGCATATTGTCTTTCTACAACATATTTTGCATCTGAGATAGCCGCATTATAAATATGCGGAGCAATATTTTCTTTTATAAAGTCTAATACTCTTTCTGCTTCAAATTCTGTAATATCCTCATCACGATTATTATAGAAAAAACGTTGAATATCAGCTAATATTGTTTCCTGTTGTTCTTTTGTTAATCGAATAAACAATCCAAAACTCTCCTCTCATAGCAATTTATACTCACCTATCATAACACTCTAAAATTAAACAATGCATACACAAAAAGACTGAATTATATTAAAGTTTCACAATAAATTATGTTTGACTCTTCGGCAAAACGAGGGGTTGATTTCCGTTCCGGCTGGGCGCTTTGTTGTTGCTGACGCTTCGCTTTCGCACAGAGCAAAGCGAGTAGCCTGGAACGGAAATCACCCTCATTTTTAGAGCAAAACATTCACAAAGATTTCCTTAAGCGTTTTGTTTTCTACATAAAAAGACTGAATTATATTAAATTCTATAATTCAGCCTTTTTATTATTACTGCTTACATTTAAATGAATAGTTTGTTGATAAAAAACTCTTTTCCTTTGAGACGATGGCTTCTCCACCGTCTTTTTCACATTGCTCTGTCATAGTATCAATTTTTTTGGCATTCATCGTATTCGTCATCAATGTCATACCTACCCCAAACACAGCAATCAGCAAACCAATCATCATCCATAACTTACCGGCTTTATTGCCAGCAGGTCTTTCACTCGCCACAACTATTCCCCTCTCTTACACGAATAAAAACGGTTCTGTCTGAATAGTAGATTGTACAAATTCAACAGAATATTTTTTATCCTCACACATTCTTGCCATCTTTTTAGCTACTCCTGCAATCATCACTTTCTCCACATGATGTCCTGGATCTACGATTTGTAGATCAATTGCTTGAGCGTCTTGTGCAGTATGGAAATACATATCTCCTGTTAAAAATACATCTGCACCAGCACGTTTCGCAGAATAGATATATTTGTTGCCGTCGCCACCGACAAGCGCAACTTTTTTCACCTTCGACTGTAAATCACCAACAACTCGGACAGCAGGTACGTCTAGCTGCTGTTTGACGAATTGCGTAAATTCATGAAGAGTCATTTCTTGTGGTAAATAACCAACTCGTCCTAAACCCATTACATTCGTTTGCTGGTCTAAGCGAATGATATCATAGGCAGGTTCTTCATATGGATGTGCATTTAACATTGCCTTTAAAACACGATTTTTTATTGATTCTGGAAATACTACTTCTACCTTCACTTCTTCTTCAACATGTAATTCACCAATAGAACCTACATGTGGATTTGCACCTTCTAGTGCACGGAAACGGCCTTCTCCCAATGTAGTATAGCTACACGCTTCATAATCTCCAATGCGACCTGCTCCTGCCTTTGCTAATGCCTCTCGTAAATCATTAGCATTTGCAGTCGGTATAAAAACTGCCAGCTTCAACATATTTTCCGCATATGTTTCTTCTAAAATAGAACGGTTTTCAAGCTGTAGAGCATCTGCTAGTAAATCGTTAACACCGCCTTCAGCCACATCTAGATTCGTGTGTGCTGCATAAACGGCAATATCATTTTTTATAAGTTTTTCATATAAACGCCCAGCTGGATTGTCCGTACGAATATTTGAAAGGCGTCTAAAAATAGGTGGATGATGCGCTATTATTAGCTCGCATCCTTGGGCAACCGCCTCATCTGCTACTGCTTCATTAACATCTAATGTGACTAATACTTTACTTACAGGTTTATTTAATGTGCCGATTGCAAGACCAATTGGGTCATTTTCCATACAGGCTAGTTTTTTTGGCGACCATGATTCGAACAATTGTATAACTTCTTGACCGTTTACTGTTTTCAACTCACAGAACCCCTTCCACTAAATTGAGTAGAGCTACTAACTCTGCACGTTTTTCTTCAATTTCAGGTGTTTGATCTGCCCCTTCAATGGACTTTAATACACGCTGCCAATTTTCTTTTTCACGCGACCATTTTTTAATAAATGCTGGTGATTTTCGTTGCATTAATTTCGGACCAAATAAAATTTCCGGTTCCGTTAACGTCATTGAGCTTCTTTGCAATACAAGAATTTCATAAATTTTTTCGTCTTCCTCTAAAATCTCTTCGTCCTGAATTGCCCAATTATGTGCTAACGCCCATTCGCGAATCACTTTTGCATGAATATTCGGTTGCAAAATAAGCCTTGTTACCCCTTGTAATTTTTCTGGATGCTTCTCTAAAATGGAGACTATAAGAGGTCCACCCATTCCAGCAATAGTAACTGTATCTACATGGTCAGCCTCTTCCACAGCCGCTAAACCATTCGCAAGTCGTACTGTAATTTTTTCTGTTAAGCCTTCCTTTTGCACTTGTCCAACTGCTGATTCAAATGGTCCTTTCACAACTTCCCCTGCTATTGCATAAGAAGCAATACCTTTATGAATTAAGTAGCATGGTAAATATGCATGGTCGCTGCCAATATCGGCTACAACCGCACCAGAAGGAATAAATTTTGCTACTGTTTCTAATCGTTTTGATAATTTTTGTGCGTTCATTTTTTTTACCGCCTGTCTAAAATAGTGTCCATTCTTAGTATGTATGATGTCGTGAAAAAAAACAAATGGAGTTGTCTCAAAAATTTTGAGCAACTCCATTTCATTTTTCATTTGCTGAATGAAGATAAATAAATTGTAGCTGTACTGATTACGATTAAACGCTTTCAGTACAGCTACTTTTTAAAACTATTTTAGAGTTGAAATGTACTTAGCGATTGCTTTTGCTTCCGCTTCGTTTTTCATGCCAGGCTCCATTGGAGTTCCTGGGATACCGTTTGTTAAAACATCTACGATACGAGCTTCATCTAAGCCGTGTAGATTAGGACCAAAAGCACCACTTAAGTCAGCACCGTGACAACTAATACAAGTTTGTACTAATGCAGAGTCATCAGTAGCTTCTGTTTTTTCGCCACCACCCTCTTTTTCAGCAGCGATTTCTTTTTTGTTTTCTGAGCCTGTTAAAGACATAAAGAAAATAAGACCAATACCAAATGCTAAAATTAAGATGTAAGGAACGACTGGATTGTTTTTCATATGTTTCCCCTCCTCATTTTAAATCTACTTCTATGATAATATAGAATCAGTCAACATCTAATATTGTACTTCATTAACTATGAAACGAAAAGCCCTATTCGCTAAGTTTTCCTTTGTTTGTAACAATTTCGACATTTCTGTAACTATTGGATAAAATATGTCTTGAAATCCCCAATATTTGGACTTTCCATTATCTTTTTAATCCTTACATCCTTACACGCTGTTATCTTTCCACTCTTTCCGTATTCATATACCAAGGAAATCAAAATATCTTTTTTACTATGTGTTATTAAAATAATAATCCATTAGCTAAATAAGCTATACGATTTAAGTTAATGTAAGATAAATGACAGAAACAATTTTGACCAAAAAAAGAATCCGTTAGCTATTTGAAAGCAAACAGATTCTTGTCTTTGTCAGCGAAACTATTTTACAAAATGAGTTCTTATAATAAGTTTATGATATAATAGCTAATCAGTGCCAGTAAACCTAGAACACCTGAGACCGTGAAATAAAGTAGCTTCATTTTTAAACCTGACCAAAGCCAAACCCCACAGTTTGCTGCAATCAAGCAAAACAACGCAATATTATTTCCATTAAAATATGTAGTGTAAATTCGAATAGACATACTAAACAATAAAATAGCACCCAACAAATGGAAAACAGGGGCTAATAAGTCATTTTTACGCGCCATTCTAAACGCCGTCAGAAATAATATCACAGCAGCTATTCCAACGACAACCGTTAAAATTAACATTAAGGATGATATTGTAAAATAAATAGACAACAGTGTAATCATTGCCATACATATACCTGCAATTATAAGTAGTAGCCTTCTCTTTTCTGAAGGCAATATTGCCTGTCTATGATGTACTGGTTCTAACTCCTCTACATCTGACCCCTCTGCGTATAGAGCCGCTAAAAAATCACAGTAATGCTCTGGTAATAGCTTATTCTGCTTCCAAAACAAAATCTCATTCAAGATTATTTTTTTTCGAGGATTTGTCATAATATGTACTCCAAACATTGCTTAATTATGGTTGTTATTACAATTTTATCTTAAAATCTTCTATAACACATCTGTATAAAGTAGCAAAAATAATAAGACTGTCTCATTCTAATTACTCGATATAACATTTATCGAAAAAATATCTACTATGTTTAGTATGATCTATGGAAAAATGATGAAAATTTTGTGCGGGTATTTACTTCGCTTTCACAGGTATTCTCCTATTTCATACGAATATAATAGTAGCCTGAAAAAGGGGCTATCCAATTAGTCATCACTAATTAGATAGCCCCAATTTTTTATCTTTATTCTAAGAAGTCTTTTAAACGTTTGCTACGAGAAGGGTGACGTAGCTTTCTAAGAGCTTTCGCTTCAATTTGGCGAATACGTTCACGTGTTACACCAAATACCTTCCCTACCTCTTCTAATGTACGTGTGCGACCATCATCTAAACCGAAACGTAAACGAAGGACATTTTCTTCACGGTCAGTTAATGTATCTAACACATCTTCTAATTGCTCTTTTAACAATTCATAAGCTGCATGGTCAGATGGAGATTGAGCTTCAGAATCTTCAATAAAGTCTCCTAAATGTGAATCATCTTCTTCTCCAATTGGTGTTTCAAGAGATACTGGTTCTTGTGCAATTTTTAAAATTTCACGTACTTTTTCAGGTGTTAAATCCATTTCTTCGCCAATTTCTTCTGGAGATGGCTCGCGACCTAAGTCTTGTAATAATTGGCGTTGTACACGAATTAATTTATTAATTGTTTCTACCATATGCACTGGAATACGAATTGTACGTGCTTGGTCCGCAATTGCACGTGTAATCGCTTGGCGAATCCACCATGTTGCATAAGTAGAGAATTTAAAACCTTTACGGTAGTCAAATTTCTCAACAGCCTTGATAAGCCCCATATTCCCCTCTTGAATTAAATCAAGGAATAGCATTCCACGGCCAACATATCGCTTTGCAATCGATACAACAAGACGTAAGTTCGCTTCAGCTAGGCGTTTACGTGCTTCTTCGTCACCTTGTTCAATACGCTCAGCTAATGCGATTTCTTGCTCGGCAGAAAGTAAATCAACTCGACCAATTTCTTTTAAATACATACGTACAGGGTCATTTATTTTAACACCTGGTGGTACACTCAAATCATTTAAATCAAAAGTCTCTTCGTTAGCTTCTTCTTTCATTAAGCTTTCTTCTTCAAACTCTTCTTTTCCAATGATTTGAATGTCTTTAGCCTTTTCAAGATCCTCAGCAAAGTGGAAAATCTCTTCGTTCTCCAATTCATAAGGCGCTAGTTTCTCTGAAATTTCTTTCATTGAAATTTCACCTTCAGTTTTTGCTTTTTCTTGTAGTATTTTTTTTGCTTCATCTAATGTAATTTCTACTTCTACCTCTTTTGAACGTTCTGACTTGTCCGCCATAAACCTTCCTCCTTCTAAACAACCGAATCGGGTTAAATCGCCGATAACGATTTTCTTAAATGAATAATCTGTTGGGCGATTTCAAGTGCACGCGCATACTCATGCATCTTCTCCGCTTCCTTTGACTCATGCATCTTTTGTTGAATTTCTTGCTCAATTCTATATTTTTGCAGCTGACGTATTGAGTCTGTGACCTCTGATTCTGCTTGGTCGGGATCCCGTTCCGCTAAAGCCGCTTCCATTACAATCTTGCGTAATTCAGAGTCATCTAATATCTCAACAAAACGCTGATAATCAGGATGACCATATTCCTCATAAAATCCTACTAAGCGAACAAAAACTGCCATATAGGCATCTCGAACAAATGGATCTTTTTGCTCACTACGTAATACCCTGTCCACTACATCTATATTATGAAGCATATGAGCCAGTAATAAACGTTCGGCACGTTCTGCTGCGTCCATAGGCTTATGTTGCTGAGTGACCGGCATCGAAGGCGTTTGAACAGGCATTTCTACTTTTGCAGAACGAACCTGATTTGCCTCTAGCTTTCGGAATTGAGCATAAATCGCTTCTTCCGAGATGTTTGTTTCATTCGATAGCTGTCTTATATACAAATCTCGTTCAACTGGTGATGATCTGCCTACCAGTTGTTCAAGAACTTCTTGAATATATTGAAGCGTATCATTTTCAAACTGAAAGTTCTTATTTCGTCTAGCATGCATCATCATAAAAGCAATATACGCATGAGGGTTTTCCAAAATTTGTTCTTTAAATGCTTGTCCACCTAAACTACGAATGTATTCATCGGGATCTAGCTTATCTGGTAACACCGCAATATTGACTTTCATACGTTCCGTTTGAAGTAACTGTGCTGCTCTTTTCGCCGCATCAAACCCAGCATTATCACCGTCATAGCAAATCGTAATCTGCTCTACTAAGCGCTTTAGCTTTGTAATATGCTGATTCGTAAGCGAAGTGCCCATTGTTGCTACAGCATTCGTTATACCCACAGAGGTTGCTGCTAAAACATCCATAAATCCTTCCATCAATACTACTTGACGATTTTTTCTAATCGAGGTTCGTGCTTTATCTAGGTTATATAGCACTTCACTCTTTTGAAAAATTGGTGATTCTGGACTATTTAAATATTTTGCCTCTTCACCAGTAGATGCAAGGATTCGTCCTGAGAATGCTATAATCTTACCGTTCTCATCACGAATGGGAAACATAATACGCCCTCTAAAACGATCAAAATAGCGTTCTTCCCCTTCACGCTTGATTACCAAACCACTTTCCGCGATTTCTTGTAAGTTATAACCTTTTCTTTCAAGCAATATCGTTAATGCATCAAAGCTTGGAAGAGACCATCCAATGCTATTAGATTCTATAAGTTCCCTTGTAAATCCTCTTTCTAGCAAATAATTTAAAGGTTCTTCACCATCTTCAGTATTTAACAGTAAATGCTGAAAAAAATCTGCTGCAAAAGCGTGAGCTTCTTTCATCCTTTCTTCCGCTTTAGATACCTTTTTCGTTACTTCAGGTAAACTTGGCCCAATATCTAACTGTATGCCAACACGTTCACCAAGTTTCACGACAGCGTCAGGAAAAGAAATACCTTCTATATCCATGACAAAAGTAATAGCATTACCGCCTGCACCACAACCAAAGCAATGAAAAATTTGTTTGTCTGTTGACACAGAAAAAGATGGCGTTTGTTCTCCATGAAATGGACAGAGCCCAAACCAATTGCGCCCACGCTTTGTAAGCTGCATGTATTCGCTTATGACATCAACAATCTCCGATTGCGAGCGAATCTGTTCAATCACTTCTTCAGGAATCTTCCCTGCCAAATCTATCACCATCTTTAAATTACGTTCTAAAAACACAATTCGCTATCCGATTTAAAAATCCTTTATTTCTCGACAAAAAAATAGGATTTTTCTCTTAATAAATATTTTTACCACAATTTTATTATTATAAAACAAAAATTAGTTTTTATCTATACTATTTTCAAAACCGACTCAAAAAAACCGCCTCTTACAACCGAGGTGGTTTATCATCATTCGTTTCTTATTTACAGTTCGAGATATGCTCAATAATGACATTCGCTGTTTCTTCAACAGCTTTGTTTGTCACATCAATAACCTTACAACCGATTTTAGCGACAATTTTTTCAAAATGTTGGATTTCTTCTAATATTCGATTATGCTGCGCATAGATAGCATCATCATTCAATCCTAGAGTCATTAATCTCTCTTTTCTGATTGAGTTTAATTTATCAGGAGAAATAATTAAACCAAAACATTTCTTCGGATCAATTTTTAATAGTTCTTCAGGTGGCTCCACTTCAGGTACTAAAGGTACGTTAGCCACCTTATAGCGTTTATGTGCTAAATATTGTGATAACGGTGTTTTAGAGGTACGTGAAACACCGACTAACACAATATCAGCCTGTAATAGACCACGTGGATCTCTACCATCATCATATTTTACTGCAAATTCAATAGCCTCTATTTTTTTAAAATAATCATCATCTAGCTGATGAACAATTCCTGGTGCTTCTAATGGAAATTCTTCCACAAATGTTGCCATTGTTTTTAAAGCAGGCCCTAAGATGTCGACAGCATAGACTTTTTCTTTCTCACACAGTTCATGTAATAACGAACGCATCTCCTGACGAACAAGCGTGTACACAATTAATGCATTCTGTTTCGCTGCAAGGCATACAATTTTCCGAATGAGCTCCTCTGATTGTATATGAGGAAAACGACGAATTAGCGTGTTTTCCAAACTAGGTCGAAACTGGCTAATAACCGCTTTCGCTACTTGATCACCAGTTTCACCGACTGAATCAGATACAACAAAAACTCGTAGTCTTTTCATGCTGCTCTCCTTCAAATATTTAGACATTCTGTGCAAGTGATAAGAAAGCTCGTGTAATTGTCGTTTTTGTAAGACGACCAACGATTTTCAATCCACCTTCTTGTGGCTCTACTACTGGTAGTGAATCAACTTCTCGTTCAATTAGTTTATTCGCCGCAACAACTAAAGAATCTGATCTCTCACAGTACGAAATATTTGGCATACGTGTCATAATTATATGTACAGGAATTTTGTTTAAATCCTGCGTGCCAATACTTGTACGTAGTAAATCCTTACGAGAAAGTACCCCTGTCAAAAATTCATTCTTATCTACGACAAAGAGTGTTCCAACATCCTCTGAAAACATGAAGCAAATCGCATCATAAACAGTCATTGTTTCCGGTACAACAACTGGTCCTGAATGAAATTCTTTCACCTTTAAATTGTTAATACTATCCGTCAATGTAACGGATGTTTTTTTACCTGAATAGAAATAGCCAACACGAGGTCTAGCATCTAAAAAGCCCGCCATTGTGAGGATTGCTAAATCTGGTCTTAAAGTTGCTCTTGTCAGATTGAGACGTTCTGCAATATGTTCGCCTGTGATTGGGCCGTTTTCTTTCACAATTTGTAAAATGTCTTCCTGACGTTTATTGAGTTCGATTGGACTCACCGCCTCAAATCTAATAGTGTTATACTTATGCTCAATTATTATATACTATTTTAATAATTATTGCGAAGAAAAGAACTACATGCTACAATATTGACACATACGCTTGCTCTAAATGTATTTTCGAGCGATTTGCGTTATACAGGCGATGATGGGAAAAAAAAGTATCTGTTCCACTTTAAAGCGAGTAGAAGATGGTGAAAGTCTACATAGCAACAGAGAAAAGGCACTCCTTGAGCTAACTTTTTGAAAAGAGGTTTTAAACAACGCGTTTAAAACAATCAGGGTGGAACCGCGGGTTATAGCACTCGTCCCTGGGCATTCATTGTGCCCGGAGACGGGTGCTATTTTTAATTTAGTCCTTACTAAATTAAAAAAAATTCGCTAGCGAAATTTTATCATTTGTATAAATTCGCTTAAGCAAAAATAACGTTCACTCTGTGAAAACTATGAAGGAGGCTATTTTTATGGCTAACAAATCAATGGAAACAATCGTATCTTTAGCGAAGCATCGCGGCTTTGTCTTCCCTGGTTCTGAAATCTACGGAGGCTTAGCAAACACTTGGGATTACGGTCCACTAGGTGTTGAATTAAAAAACAATGTAAAAAAAGCATGGTGGCAAAAATTTGTCCAAGAATCAGAGCACAATGTTGGGATAGATGCAGCAATTTTAATGAACCCAAAAGCTTGGGTAGCTTCTGGTCACGTTGGCAACTTTAATGACCCAATGATCGATTGTAAGGCATGTAAAGCGCGCCATCGTGCTGACAAAATCATCGAGGACGCTGCACTAGCAAAAGGCGATGAAATCATTGTCGATGGTATGACATTTGATCAAATGAAAGAAACGATGATTAAGTATGACGTAGTGTGCCCGGATTGTGGTAAAGCTGATTTTACAGATATTCGTCAATTTAATTTAATGTTTAAAACATTCCAAGGTGTAACAGAATCTTCTACTAATGAAATTTATTTACGCCCAGAAACAGCACAAGGTATTTTCGTGAACTTTAAAAACGTACAACGTTCAATGCGTAAACGTACACCATTCGGTATTGCACAAATCGGTAAATCATTCCGTAACGAAATTACACCAGGTAACTTCACTTTCCGTACACGTGAATTTGAACAAATGGAACTTGAATTTTTCTGTAAGCCTGGCGAGGACCTTGAATGGCACGCATACTGGAAAGAATTTTGTAAAAATTGGTTATTAAATTTAGGCATGAAAGAAGATTCTATGCGTCTTCGTGATCATGAAGACGACGAATTGTCTCACTACTCAAATGCTACAACTGATATTGAATTTAAATTCCCATTCGGTTGGGGCGAGCTATGGGGCGTTGCAGATCGCACAGATTTCGATTTAAAACAACATATGGAGCATTCTGGTGAAGATTTCACTTACATCGACCCAGTATCAAACGAACGTTATGTTCCATATTGTATCGAGCCATCTTTAGGTGCAGACCGTGTAACATTAGCATTCCTTTGCGATGCTTATGACGAGGAAGAACTTGAAGGCGATGATAAGCGTACAGTTTTACGCTTCCACCCTGCTCTAGCGCCATTTAAAGCCGCAGTCCTACCACTTTCTAAAAAGCTTTCGGATGAAGCTACTGATGTTTGGGCAGATCTTCGCAAATCATTCCCAGTTGACTTTGACGAATCACAATCAATTGGTAAACGTTACCGTCGTCAAGATGAAATTGGTACACCATTCTGTATCACATACGACTTTGACTCAAAAGAGGATGGTCAAGTTACAGTGCGTCATCGCGATTCAATGTCGCAAGTTCGTATGCCAATTACAGATGTTAAAGCATACATCGAAAAACATCTTCAATTCTAAAATTTATCAGTATATAAAGAGGGAGTCGCATTTTAAGCGACTCCCTCTTGTTATGTCTTTAATAATGAAAACAAGCGCTCTTGCATCTTCTCCTCAAACGAAAACCTTTTCATACTCATGCCTACTAAGCTAATGAGTAATTCCTCAATATCTACAAGCGAATAAAAAAGGAATGTTCCTTCTCGCATTGGGCGAACTCTCTTATCGACTGTGAGTTCATCCCCAATAAAGTAGGCTACATTTACGTTACAATGTCCCATTAGTTGCGTAATGCGCTGATCATCATCTGGATTTATAAAAAACGGCACAATTTTATCAATATACAAAATACTTTGCACAAGTTTTATGAAGAAATTTTCACGAAGTGAAGTTTCCACAACTAAAATAGTTGTTTTCTCATGCTGATAATCCATATACAAAACATTTAATTGCTCTTCTAAGAGTTTTTTTAATATATTAATAGAATTCCTGTATTTTGTCATATCCGTTTGAATTTCTCTTGTTAATAAACGTAGAATTCGAAAGGCAGGTAAAAATATTTTTAAAATAATTTCTTTAGGATGTAAATGATCTATTAATTTATTAAAGTAGATTCTTAAGCTATTTTCATCGCAGCGAATTAATTGTTCTATAAATAAGTTAAAAATTTCTTCAAAGCTGTTAGCACGGTAATCAATCATTTTCGCAATTCTCACACTATAATTTAAAGGTAAAATCATAGACTTTTGTTCATCCAATAACTTAACTTTAGGTAACGTTGGAAATAAATCATAGACGAGTTCTACTTGTGCACTTCGGTTATCAGATAATTGAACGACCGAGTTGACAGGATAAATCCCTAGGCACTCTACAAATTTGTGCATGAATTTCTCGTTATATAAATGTCGATCACGATATAAAACAGCTAATGCATCTGTTGCAGCATATCCTGAATGATATACACGCTTTGATGTCATAGCTGAATAAACATCAATAATTTGCAGCAATTGAACTCCCTCACACATATCATCCTCACAAAGCTGATTCGGATAACCTTTGCCAGCAAAGCGTTCATGATGATCACGTGCTAAATAGGCAATATCCTCTTCCCCATTTTCTATGAGCAACTCATAACCTTTAGTCGTATGTGTTTTAACAATGTCAAACTCATCTTCTGATAATTTTCGTTTTAAATTTAATATTTCTTGTGGGATAAATACCTTCCCAATATCGTGGAACAAATAGCCCCTTGCTAGCGTTTCAATATCCGTTAAACCTAAATAACGTGCAAATATTGTACCTAAAACGAAAACATCAAATGAATGAACAAAAGAATACTCATCCCATTCTTTTAATCGCATGAGTAATTCATAGCGCTGTTTTTTTTCTAAAATTTTTTCAAAAACACCTCGTACATAAGCAGTTTCTTGGATGCTTTTTAAAATTTGACCGTAGCGCAATTCATGCACAACATTCTCTAATGTAGTCATAAAAAGGTTACTTACTGTATCTTTATACTCATCTACCTCATCCTTCTCATCCATTAGTGGTGCAAATACATCCTCATAATCCCTTGTACGCTGAACGCTTAAATCATGAACAATTCGTACTGAATCAGTTGGTAAATAAATAGATAATTCATCTACATTTCTAAGTTTAAGTAAGGCAATAATTCGTTCCGTTAAAACTAGATCTTTTTTAGCTAGTAAACGATAATCAGAAAAAATATCTTCAGCTAAAACATCATTTGCTTCAACTTCATTAATACTTAACGTCACTTTTCTTAGCATATTTTCTGCCACATACGAAATATTCAAGCATTATGTGACTCCCTCCTTCTTCCATAAGACTACGTTATTCTTTCAATTATGTCTCGGTATAATTAGCGTCCGGAATCAGCTTTGTGCTTGCACAAAGCACTCCTTTCACATTTTATATGCATGTCAAATTTATATAAATCGGCCCAGTTTCAATGGGTACGAAACGTATAAGTAATACAAGAATAGTTTAAATATCAACATCTATAACATTTACAATATCATAGATTAAAATGCCTTTTCAACTAGTTTATGGCACAAGAATGAATAGTTACTACTATGTTTATGTTAAAAACTCTTCTTTTTTTAGTATTTTATACTCATCAATTTAATTAAACAATAGCTATTAATTTGAAGCAAAAAAGCTATAAAGACCTATATCCTAGAACTCAAAAGTGTATATTTATAAGGTAAAGTTAAATTCCTCTCATAAATAATATTTCTGTAAATTATTGAGTTTTAATCAATTTGTCCTAGTGATATTGGCGAAAAATTAAAACTAATGTGGAAATATTAACATTTTATTAAAATAACTGCTCAGTATACCGCCAGAAACACTGGAAATTAATCTTTTTTCTGTATTTCTTCTACCTTTCGTCTCATCCTCAAAGTTGGATAGTGATCTTTGTTAATACGTATTTTGTCGATTGCTATAGAAGATCAGAGATAAAGCTATCTGTCCCTAATCAGCTCATCGTTTGCCCCTGAAAGCACCCCAGTTGGAACAGAAATACTTTCTAAGCCATGTTAATGAACAAGCCTTTTATCCAAACTGCTTACCTAATATTGAATTTCTAAAATTTGTTAATAAATGAGCTGTATATTACGAATTCATGGATGAGCAAGAAGAATATTAACTTCCTTTTTTGTAGCGAGAGCGAAGCGTCAGCTACAAATGTTTTCGGTAGCGAAAGCAAAGCGTCAGCTACAATTATACCGAGGCATAATTGTTTATTGAAAAAAGAAAAATGCCAGAAGATCAATATTAATGATCTTCTGGCATTTTTTCTTGATCAGCACTCGTTCTTAGCTGAAATTCAGGCGTTCTTTCAAGCTGTTCTATAAATTTTTTAGTCTTAAAACGAATTCCTGTTTGTTCTTCATAAATTGTAGTAATTATTTTTTTAATAAAATATTTTGTTTCCTTTTTTAATTCTAATTTCCCAATCTGATCAATCGGTACAGTATAGAACATCCGGATAAGCTTAAGCTGGGTCGGTGTTAATCGAATGATATAAGGATCATGCTGATAACAACGATGACACAAAAAACCTCCTTGCACAAAAGAAAATGCAAATTCACCGTCTACTGCACCACAAGCTGCACAAGCATGTAATATAGGCTGTACGCCAGTATAGGGTAGCATTTTCCATTCAACGAACAATGTAATGGCCTCGGGGTCGTAACCTTCCTCAATTGCTTGTAATGCTTGAAGGAGCACATCAAATGCAAGTGGCTCAGGTTTTCCCTCCTCTACTACACGCTCGACAAGTTCCATTATGTAACTTGCATAGGCCGTTGCCATTATATCCTCGCGAATATGACGCATGGAATTGAGATGCTCACCTTGTTGCAATGTCCCCATACCGGTATGATGCTGTACCATAAACATGCCATAAGTAAATGGCTGTGTCACAGAAGCTAATCTACTGGAAGGCTTCTTCGCTCCTCGAGCCATCGTTGCAACCTTTCCCGCTTCTCTTGTTAGTAACGTTACAATTTTATTTGATTCACCATAGGCACGCACCTTTAGTACAATTCCTTCCCATTTATGAAGCATCTATTCTCCCCCTTTCTACAAGCTTTGCAATCAATTATGCCTCGGCATAATTGTAGCTGTCGCTTTGCTTTCGCTACGGAAAACATTTGCCGCTGTCGCTACGCTTTCGCGCAGATAAACAATGCGTCCGGAATCGGCTTTGTGCTTAGGCCTGCGTGATGCAGGTCAGTTAGCCGTTATCGCATGGATGCGATGATTTTAGGCTAACATCCTTTAAGAACTCCATTCCGATTCCGTGACATCCGCCGGAGGCTTAGGCCAACACGATGTTGGTCACTCAGTCGTTGCCACAGGACGTGGCGTTCTTAGACTGAGTTCCTCTATTTCAGTGGGTGTCCTAACACCTGTAGCTGACGCTTTGCTTTCGCTACAAAAAACACCTGCTGAAAGAAGTGAAAATAGAGCTCTCCAATAATTATTGGACAGCTCCATTTAAAACTACAGCGACAAATAGGAATGTTGGTAGTTGCTTTGTAACTTAACTTATCAGCATTTCCTATTAATATTCATCATCACGGAAACCGAAGTCACGTAAATGTGTTGATTTATTGCGCCAATCCTTTTGTACCTTTACCCAAAGCTCTAAATACACTTTTGAACCAAGAAGCATTTCAATATCTTTTCTTGCACGTATTCCTACTTCTTTTAATAGCGCTCCACGTTTACCAATGACAATTCCTTTTTGAGAATCTCTTTCCACGATAATCGTTGCTGCTACACGAATTTTATCTTCATTTTCTTCATCACGACGAATTTTATCAATCACAACAGCAATGGAATGAGGTATTTCTTCACGCGTTAAATGTAACACTTTTTCACGAATTAACTCTGAAATAATAAAACGCTCAGGATGATCTGTTACTTGATCTGCTGGGTAATATTGTGGACCTTCTGGTAAATATTTCGATAATGTTGCTAATAAATTTTCTACATTATTCCCTTGTAATGCAGAAATCGGCACTATTTCTGCAAAGTCATAACGCTCTTTGTAACTTTCAATAATCCCCATTAATTCATCAGGATGTATTTGATCGATTTTATTAATCACTAGGAAGACAGGCGTTGGATTACCCGCCAGCATTTCAAGGATGAATTCATCACCCTTCCCAAGTTTCTGCTCTGCATTTACCATGAACATAATAACGTCCACTTCACGCAATGTATTTTTAGAAACCTTTAGCATAAAATCCCCTAGCTTATGTTTCGGCTTGTGGATTCCTGGTGTATCTATAAAAATCATTTGGCTATCATCTGTTGTTAGTACACCTTGTACTTTATTTCGTGTTGTTTGTGGTTTATCACTCATAATCGCAATTTTTTGACCAATGACACGGTTTAAAAATGTTGATTTCCCTACATTTGGTCGACCGATTATGGAGATAAAACCCGACTTATAGCCATTGTTATTTTCCAGCATTCTCTAAATCCTCCGTTGTAAATGCAAACGGTAGTAATTCGCCTACAGACGTTACCGTGACATCACCTTTTAAGTTTGTTAAATATACAGGCATAGATGGTTTGCAAAATTCCATCATCACCTGACGACAAGCTCCGCATGGCGCACATGGTCCATCCGTATCAGCTACAATAGCGATCGCCTCAAAATCATAGATACCTTCTGACACGGCTTTGAAAAATGCTGTACGTTCAGCACAATTGGTCATACTATAGCCAGCATTTTCAATATTGCAGCCATGAATAACCTCTCCATTTTTCGTTAAAATCGCCGCGCCAACTTTAAATTTTGAATAGGGTACATAAGCCTTTTCACGCGCTTTTTTTGATTCTTCTAATAATGCATGCATATCAATTGTCATCAATGTCCACCTCTACATCATCAATTTCGCCTTGGCGTAATTGATTAAATCATAATTTTTTAGCACAACTGCTACTACTTCATGACCGATTAATAATTTTAGTAATATCAAAACCATTTCGGTATAAATATGAGTAATCCGATTATAGCACTGAATATCGCAAATACAAGTACTGCGCCTGCTGCAAGATCTTTTGCCTGCTTAGCAAGTGGATGGATATTAGGTGAAGCTAAATCTACTACTCGTTCAATTGCAGTATTAATCATTTCAAGTGCAAACATTAGTGCTATTAATAGCAACACAATATACCATTCTATACGTGATAACTCCGTAAAATAGCCAGCAATCAAAGCTATTACCGCACTTAGCAAGTGGGATATAAAATTTTGCTCAGCACAGGCTGTAAGAATACCTTTAAAGGCATACCCAAAAGAGCGAACAAATTTGCGAACAATCATTTACTCTCGTCCTAAACCGTAAGATTGTAAAATCTCATCCTGCTTACCGAACATCACCTTTTCATCTTCTGGCACCATATGATCATAACCAAGTAGATGTAAGAAACCATGAACCGCTAAAAAGCCTAATTCTCGTTCAAATGTATGTCCATATTCCTCAGCTTGTTCTTTTGTACGATCCGTTGAAATAATAATATCTCCTAATACACGGGGCATCCCTTCAAATGTTACTTCTATTTCTCCCTCACCTAATTCCTCTAGGGCAAACGAGATAACATCTGTCGGTTGATCCTTGTCACGATATTCTCGGTTTATTTCTTGAATCACTTCATTTGTAACAAACGTCACTGACACTTCTGTTTCCGGCTCAATATTCTCAAGTTTCGCAGCATGCTGTAAAAGCTTTTCAACAAGCTCCATATGCGCAGCAGCCACTTCATTTGTTTCATCTGTAAAATCAATTGTTAAAATCATAGATCCTCCTACTTATCTGTCTTTGGATATTCAATTCGTGAGTGGAAAATTCCATTCAACGTTTCACAAAGTACTCGCTCTATACATTTTAACTCTTTTATTGAAATATCGCATTCATCAAATTGATTGTCTTGTACTCGATCATCAATAATTGCTCGTACCAACTTTTGAATTTTCTCTGCATTCGGTTCCTTCATCGATCGAACCGCAGCCTCAACGCTATCTGCAACGCTAATAACTGCCGCTTCCTTCGTTTGTGGCTTCGGACCTGGATATCTGTACTTTGTATCATCTAAACATTTTCCTTCTTCTTTCGCTTTAAAATAGAAGAATTTTAACAGACTAGATCCGTGATGCTGCAAGGCAATATCGATAATTTCCTGTGGCATCTTGTAACGTTTTAGCATTTCAGCCCCGTCAGTTGTATGCGCGATAATAATTTCCGCGCTTTTTTCTGGAGACAATGAATCATGAGGGTTAATACCAGACATTTGATTCTCGATGAAAAAGGCAGGACGCTTCGTTTTGCCAATATCATGATAATAGCATCCTACACGAGCTAGTAATCCATCCGCACCAATTTCCTCACATGCTGCCTCTGCTAAGTTCGCCACCATTACACTATGATGATATGTTCCCGGAGCCTCCATTAGTAATTTTTTCAGCAATGGATGGTTTGGGTTCGATAATTCAATTAAACGCAACGACGACAGTAAACTAAAGGCTGATTCAAAGAATGGTAAAAGCCCCATTGTAAGAGCACCTGATAATAGAGCCGATATCATTGCCGCTATTAAGTAATACAATAACTCTGACAAACCGTAAATAGATTGTGTCATCAGTAAATAAAATGCGATAAACGTTATATTTACTAGCCCTATGACACCTACAGCATGTAGAATATGCGAACGCTTTTCCATACTACCCAAAAAGAATAAGCTCGCAAAGCCACCGAAAATTATATACAGTGTAATTTCCATCTGCATAACAGATGAATATCCCTCTTGAAAAATAACACCCGCAGATGCCGCTGTCATAACCGTAATAAGTACCGCAGCACGTTCATCTACTAATAGCCGCACAAGCATTGTTGCCAATGCTGTTGGGAAAAGGAAGGCAACAGTAACATCGAAGCCACTTGAGACTAGGCTTATAAATTTCATCAGCAGGATGGATAAACTATAAACAATTACTGTAACCAACAAGGCATTATTTTTCTTTTGCTCATCTGTATCCCAACGTGCAAATAAAACAAACATGAACGTCATTTCCAGAAGTATTAAAATAATCAGCCCTGCAATCGGCTTCATCGATGCCTTATTACTCACCATACCTAGAAGCTCTAATTGACGAAATGCCTCATTATCAATAATTTGCCCTTCTTGTACGATGATTTGACCTTGAAGAATTCGAGTTGGTTCAACCGATTCCTTCGCTTGTTCCTTTCGAATTTTCGTTTGTTCTTCGTTTATCGTCTCATTTTCGATAATACTTGTACGTCCAATTAAAACTACCGTATTAAATATTTTATCTGGATAGCCTCGTTGTCCACGAATTTTTGTCTCAAAATCATTTTGACCCGCAAACACATTTTCTGATCGAATGGATTTTTGCAAATATTCCTGCACAGATTTTGATAGTTGCGTACTTGTTCTTTTTAAATCTGCTTCACTTTGTACTAACAAGCCCTCTAGCTGTGAATCAGTAAAGATAATTGGCATTTGCTCTGAATCTATGGATTCAAACTTTTTGCGGAGCTTTGTCACTTGATCGGCAATCGGAATAGGTTCCTTGCTACTCTCAACATCCGCCTTTACTTCAAGAACATAGTCAAATAAAGACGTTACAATCGCAGCTCGCTGTTTAGCAACATCCGCAGAAAATTGATAGACTGGTTCAACCGCATTTGCTGCTTTTTCTCGTTCCTGTTGTGTTTTATAAGTATCTTCTATCGTTTTAGTAGATCGTACAGTTTCAGGCGCTAGTTGTAATGGTTTAAAATCATATGTAACACCTTTAACATTGCCATACATTAAAGCAAATTGTAGGGCTCCTGTTAAGATGAGAACGACAATTAAAAAGTAGCGGAAGCCAATAAGTTCTGTAAATTTTTTTAATTGTTTCTCCATCTGGCACCTCCTCTATCTATCTACTATCATACCAATTCAACAAACTTTTTTCCCGAAAAATGTATAAGAAAGCAAAAAAACAGCTATACAAATTGTATAGCTGTCACAAATTTTTCCATTTTCCAACCATTTTCATGTTTGTTAAATTTTATATTAGTCGCATTATTTTAGGTGCAGACTTTTTTAAACCCGTTGCACCTGCCACTTCGTTTCACTACGCTTTCGGTGCAGACTTTAATATGACCGCATAGCGGTCATATTAAAGTTGCTGCTCTTCGTAGGCTTTGATGATTTTTGCTACGATTGGGTGACGTACTACATCGCCTTGTTCTAAAATTTGGAAATGTATTGATTTTACATACTTTAGTGTACGTTCTGCTACGATTAACCCAGATTCCGTATTTTTCGGTAGGTCAATTTGTGTTTTGTCGCCAGTAATAACCATTTTTGAGCCAAAGCCTAGTCGCGTTAAAAACATCTTCATTTGCTGATGTGTCGTATTTTGGGCTTCATCTAAAATAACAAAGGCGTCGTCTAATGTACGGCCGCGCATATACGCTAAAGGTGCAATTTCAATTGTGCCTCGTTCAATGAGTCTTTGAGTTTGTTCTGTCCCGTAAATATCGTTTAAAGCGTCATAAAGAGGTCGTAAATAAGGATCTACCTTTTCCTTCAAGTCCCCCGGAAGAAAGCCTAGAGACTCTCCTGCCTCTACTGCAGGGCGTGTTAAAATAATACGCTTAACGTGCCCGTTTTTTAGCGCCTGCGTTGCCATGACTACCGCTAAATACGTTTTCCCAGTACCTGCTGGACCGATACCAAAAACAACGTCTTTATGACGGATTGCTTGTATGTATTCTCGTTGACCGATTGTTTTTGCACGAATAGGCTTTCCTTTCGTCGTGCGTGCTATTTCTTCATCATAAAGTTCTGCAAAATATTCAATCGTTCCTTTTTGTGTCATTTCAATCGCAGTTGCAACATCACGCTGATCAATATTAATTCCTTTACGAATGACCTTTAGAAGAGCATGTAAAAGGAATGTCGCTTGCTCCTTTGCATCCTCTTCACCAGCAAGCTGAATTTGTTCACCACGTGTAATAATGTGAACTTGTAGAGCCTCTTCGATTAACTTCATATTTGCATCGGAAATTCCGAGTAGCATAACCGCTTCGTTTGGATTATCCACTTGTAATACAGTTAAATGTTCTGACATAATCATTCTCCTTGTAGGCCTTGTATTGGACTGGCAATGTTTTCATTGACTAAAAATAGAACTTTCCCTTCAACTGTACCATTCCCCCACTTTACCTGTAAAAGGTTTTCTTTTTTTATAACCGTTTTCGCAGGTAATGAACGAATTACCTTTTCATGAAGTAATGGTATGAGCAATGAATCTATTTTGGATTCATCAAGCTCTACTTGCATTTTTTTAGTGTACTGCTCCTCAACAATTGAAACATATGGATCGAGCCAGCTAGGTAAATCTTTCTTTTGCACATAGTCAACTTTTTCTTTTTCTTGATGAATGCCTTTCACTAATACACGCCACTGCTTCTGTTGTAGCGTTTCCATCGTTAGCTTTTTTGGAATTTTAAATGAACATTCGAGCCAATAATCAGCGTAGACCTCTCCCTTTGCCCCAACGAAGACTTGATCTTCACCACTTTCAATTACGCCACTTACGAGAACATCACCTTCGTAAGCAGTATCGTTAACTGAAATTTTACGTTCACCATTTTGAATATTAAAGTGGGTAATAACACCACTTTTTGTTGCCACTAAGTGTGTCGCTAGTTTCTCATTCGTTTGTTTAGTTTGTTTTGGGGACTCCTGAGGCCGTAAAGTTACACGTCCACCATGCTTTTCTATATGCACCCACGATAGATCTCGATGCCCTTCTAATAGCTTCTGTCGAATGACAGCATCTGAGGGTAAGTCTTTTTTAGAAATGGGTGTTTCTAGTTGAAATGTATCTTGAAAGGTCTTTCCCAGACGTTCCTCTAACTCCGGCGTTGCTGCTTCAATATCAATACGCCAAATAATCTGTGCACATAGCAATGGTATTAATATCATCAACGCTAGACCAAGCATAGTCCAAAGCTGCGCTCGAAAAACTTGAAGCTCATCTGCATAATAGACAGCCATTTTAAGTCGGTAACGTCTACGTACACGGCGAATCTTTGGTAAATAATGCATAGTTGTTTCAAAAGCAACTTCTTGCTCACGAAAGACAATCCGCTTTAATGGCACATGTTGTGCATGCAATGCTTGAATAAAAGGATGAACATTTTCATGGCGCTTTATACGTATGATAATTGGCCGATTATTCCACATTATCGCTCACACCCATATCCTTTGTCATTTTCATATGAAGCTCCTGTAAATCCTCTACAGAAAGATGAAGCAAATCTTCTTTAAGAGCATTAATTTCCACTGATTTCCCACGCACAGTAATATGATAGTCTGCATAAATAAAAGAGCATGATGAAGCATCAGCATGTAGAAAACGATATGGGCCAATGATTTTTAATGTTTCATATTGTAATAATTCAAGTAGTGGCGTTAATTGAAATAGTTTTCTCATAAAAAATGCCTCCTTCTTCGGCAATATATGCATCGAAAAAGGAGGACATGCTAGTTATTTTCTTTTTGCTTTTGGAGGACCTAAAACTTCTGCCATTACAACAGCCTGCATTAATGATTTTTTTGATTTTGGTAATTGAAATGCAGATTGTGATTCAGCTACTCCCACAACTTTTTTCTCGGCTGCTAAACGACCGATACTTCCTCTATTCGAAGTACGACTCATTTTCTCAGTTGGGGTTAACGGTGGAGCTGCATAGCTTGGAACGTCCTTATTCACTGTTTCTTCGACAAATTTTTTCGGCTCTTCCACTTTAGGCTGCTCATTTTTCCATTCACCTAAAAACTCACGTGCAAAATCCTCAAAGCTCTGTGATTTAGAAGCAGGACGTTGCTCTGAAGTCATCTCTGCTTTTTTTATAACAGGAGGATCAACATGTGAATCCTTATTAAAAGGAGGCATTGGTTTTTGTTCTTTCTTTTTTGCTTTACCGAAAATAGAGCTGACTATGGCAATTATCACGACTATAATTAATTGTTCCATGTATTAGTACCGCTCCTTTCAGTTTTTTATTCGTTATGTTCATTTGTTTCTGATTTATCTGAGCTTACTTTAGAAATGGAGTCTCTCATAGCTGTATCTGCTTGAATGTTGCGGTAGTTCATATAGTCCATAATACCAAGATTACCCGAACGTAGCGCTTCTGCCATCGCCTGTGGTACTTCAGCTTCTGCTTCTACTACTTTCGCCTTCATCTCTTGTACGCGTGCAATCATTTCTTGCTCGTTCGCTACAGCCATTGCACGTCGTTCTTCAGCTTTCGCTTGGGCAATGTTTTTATCTGCCTGCGCTTGTTCAATTTGTAATTCAGCACCGATGTTTTTGCCGATATCAACGTCTGCAATATCAATCGATAAGATTTCAAATGCTGTCCCAGAATCTAAGCCTTTTGCTAATACAGTTTGAGAAATCATATCAGGATTTTCAAGAACTGTCGTATGACTAGAGGCGCTACCAATTGTAGAAACGATCCCTTCACCTACACGGGCAATAACTGTTTCTTCACCTGCACCACCGACTAAACGTTCAATGTTAGCGCGCACTGTAATACGTGCTTTTGCTTTTACTTCAATCCCGTTCATAGCAACACCTGCAATAAATGGTGTTTCAATAACTTTCGGGTTAACAGACATTTGTACAGCTTCTAATACATCACGACCCGCTAAATCAATTGCCGCACAACGTTCAAATGTTAACTCGATATTTGCACGATGAGCTGCGATTAACGCATTGACAACTCGGTCAACATTACCACCTGCTAAATAGTGGCTTTCTAGTTGATTAATCGTCACAGGTAAACCTGCTTTATGCGCTTTAATTAATGGGTTTACAATTCGTGATGGGATTACACGACGTAAACGCATACCGATTAATGTGAAAATACTAACGCGGACACCCGCAGCAAGTGCAGAGATCCACAGCGCCACTGGTACAAAGGTAAAGAATACCGCGACAACAATGAATAATAAGACTAGCCCTACAATCGGACCTACTAAAGCTAAATCAAATCCCATTTGTTATTCCTCCATCTCTTTTTCTGTTTGTCTCACAACAATACGTGAGCCCTCTACTTTAATAACTTCTACATGTTTCTCCGCATCAACATAGCCACCTTCCGATACTACGTCAATGCGTTCACTACCAAATAGCATTGTGCCTGCTGGACGAAGTGGTGTAATCGTTGTCCCCACTTTTCCGAGCAGCTCTGTGCGATTCACGTTAGATACATAGCCCTCTTCCGTCGAAGTCGCATCCATCAAGACAAGCTTGTTTAAAACATGCAATTTTTTACCAAAAAATTTCATCAGGATCACCATTCCTATTATCGCTACAACAAGCGCAATGAAAATCGCTATAATCATTTGCATCATGTTCGCACCTGCCAGTATTAGACTTAGTAAGATTAACACACCACCTAAAATACCAACAATACCTCCGGGGACAAAAAATTCCGCAATAACAAGCGCCAAGCCTACAATAAATAAAAGTAATGTTTCATAACCTGCCAAGCCCGCTACCATATGACCGAAGAAAAATAATCCAAGTGCTGACAATCCCATTATACCTGGAACACCAAAACCTGGCGAATATAGCTCAACTACAAGTCCCAAACTTGCAATCGACAATAAAATCGGAACTATAATCGGATTCGTAATAAAACGAGCAAGTTTTTCAGCAAAAGTAGGTTCAATTGGAACGATATCACTACCATTTAATTGCGTTACTTTTAAAAGATCTTGGAAATTCGAAACCGTTCCATTAGAATACTTAACCTTTTCTGCCTCCGAAGCAGATAAAGTTAATAATTTTCCTTCTCCCGCTCGAAATTCTTGTAAATCAACAGATGCATCAGCCATTGCTCGTGCATATATCGGTTTGCGTTCTTTCGATTCTGCAGCTGCTTCCATTTGAGCAACCCACGCACTATGAGCCTTTAAGTCTGCTGCATTTCCTGCTGAGTCAATAACTGCAGCCGCCCCAATCGTTCCACTTGGCACCATATAGATTTCATCCGCATGTAAGGCTAAAAAAGCACCAGCAGAATGCGCATCTTTGTTAATATACGCAATCGTACGTATATCCGTTGCATCCATGAGCTTAGCAATATCACCTGCTGCATTCACGAAACCGCCAGGCGTATGAATGTCTAAAATAATTGCCTCTGCATAGTTTTCTTCCGCCTCTTTAAAAGCTCGTTCTAAAAATGCGTGAAGTCCTCGTTCTACTTCATTATGAATAGGTATATGGTAGACCTTACTACTTGCAAAAGCAGATGTTAATGGAAACGCTAACAAAAATGTCACCCAAATAACTAATAAATAGCTGAGGATTCTTCGTCTCCGCATCTTCTTCCCTCCCTTCTAATCATGCTTCTCTCCTGTATATACGACTGACTATGCAAAAAGTTTCATAAATCCTAATAATTTTATTATACAGTGAATTTTTAATTTGCGGGGCTTTAATAACTTGTTTCAGTAAATAACATAAAAGCCGAATGAATCTCAGGGATCACATTCGGCTTCTTCAATATGTACGTAAATTTGAGAGCTTAAAGTAAAATACCTGAAATTAATCGATATGCGATTAATTTCAGGTATATCTTTGTCTGCTCAGTTAATCATACAATTGCGTGTTATGAACGTAGGGATTTTTAATGGGAAATTAAATTACCACTTACGTTTACGTGCAGCTTCTGATTTCTTTTTACGTTTTACGCTAGGTTTTTCGTAGAACTCGCGCTTTCTAACTTCTTGAATTGTACCACTTTTTGATACAGTACGTTTGAAGCGGCGAAGAGCATCTTCAAGCGATTCGTTTTTGCGAACGACAGTTTTTGACATCTCTCTTTCCCTCCCTCCGAACACACGTCAATACACAAGTAGGCAAATAACCAACTGTTGTGTACTAAAGAATTATAACGTATTGTCTAAAAATGGTCAATAGAAAGTATACGAATTAATCCAATGAATTTTTGGTTTTATTAACTTAAGAATTTTCAGCTTGCTTTTGGACACCATAAACATACAAAGTAATCAATTATGCCTCGGCATAATTGTAGCTGTCGTTTCGCTTTCACACAGATAAATTGCCACAGGACGTGGCGTTCTTAGACTGAGTTCCTTTATTTCAGCGGATGTTTTGTACACCCGTTGAAAGAAGTAAATTAAAGGTTCATTGAGGAGAAAAAATGAAAACATTTAAAAATAAATTAAATCCTCCAAAAATACTTGTGCTAGGCTTTGCCGTCATTATTTTAATCGGAACATTTTTGTTAATGCTCCCCATTGCATCGGTCGATGATAAAGGTCTTTCATTTTTAGATGCTTTATTTACCGCTACCTCTGCTACCTGTGTAACAGGACTGGTTGTTGTTGATACCGGTGATACATTTTCGATATTTGGAGAATTAGTTATTCTTTTTCTTATCCAAATTGGCGGATTGGGCTTTATGACGTTCGCGACGTTTTTATTTTTGCTATTAGGAAAAAAGATTTCTTTAAAAGAAAGGCTTTTGTTAAAGGAAGCATTTAATAACGTTACAATTGCTGGTCTGGTCAAATTGGTTAAAAGGATACTGTTATTTACAGCACTGATTGAATTTACAGGTGGCTTAATTTTATCTATTCGTTTTTCGTTCGATATGCCAGTAGGTAAAGCCTTTTATTTCGGATTTTTCCATGCTATATCGAATTTTAATAATGCAGGATTTGATTTAATGGGTGGCTTTAAGAGCTTAACAGAGTACGTAGACGACCCTTTCGTCGTAATAACTATTTGTGCCCTTATTACGATTGGAGGCTTAGGGTTTATTGTTATAAATGAACTATATGAATACCGTGAAACGAAACGACTTTCAATGCACACAAAAATTGTATTAACTACAACGCTCATTTTAACAGTCGGCTCGACACTTTTAATTTTCTTATTTGAATACGGAAATAGTAAAACCATTGGGCAACTATCTGGATGGGGCAAAATTCTTGGTTCATTATACCAAGCAGTTACACCAAGAACTGCTGGCTCTAATACCCTCCCTATTAGTGATTTAACACATTCAACATTATTTTTAATAATTTGGCTAATGTTCATCGGAGGCGGTTCAGGATCAACTGCTGGTGGTATTAAAATAACGACTTTTGCTGTTTTAGTTGCTACGATGTGGTCTCAAATAAAAGGGCAAGAAGATGTTGTGCTTTTTAAACGTAGAATTGTTCATGAAACGATTTTAAAAGCTCTAACAGTCGCAATGTGCGGGATGATGATAGTCGTAATTGTTACCATTGTCTTAAGTATTATTGAACAACGTCATAGTTTTATGATGTATTTATTTGAGGCCACTTCTGCATTCGGTACAGCTGGACTTTCGATGGGGCTAACTCCCGAACTATCAACTGGTGGCCGTCTTCTTATCATATTAACTATGTTCGCAGGAAGATTAGGCCCTTTAACAATTGCTTTTGCCATCACAAGTCGTCGAAAAACAGGGGCTTTCCGTCATCCAAAAGGAAAGATTATGATTGGTTGAGACTCCCTCCTAAAGGGACAAGCTGACTATTGAACAGCTCTCAGGTTGGGGTATCCCAATACCCCTCCCTATCCAGTGCATWTAGCAGATAGGGCTCRCTACTGTTACCATAGCGTATAGTTGGTGTTTTARCGTCTTTTTCKTGACGACACATATTGTTTTACCGATAGCATGAATTAGGCTAKMSAACCTTATACAATATCCAATTTTCCATGAACGAGCGTGTGTTAAAGACTTTTACTTGTCTATACATGGAGGATAACACCCTTTCAGACAAGTAAAATAACAAAAGCTACCTCTTGTCTGACCTCACTTTCATCCCATGTCTAAAGACGGACTACACCCAGCATGGGCTTTCTCGTTCAGAAAATCGGTAACCATGATAAAGGAGCAAAGAGTACAAATGACAATCAAACAATATGCTGTCATAGGTCTAGGTAGGTTTGGTGTAAGCGTTGCCCGTAGATTGTATGAAGCTGGGCATGAAGTTTTAGGAATCGATATTAATGAGGAAAGAGTCGAAGATGCCGAACCTTATGTTACACATGCAGTAGTTGCTGATACGACAGAAGAAAAAGCACTAAACTCTATAGGGATAAGAAATTTCGATTGTGCCATTGTCGCCATTGGTATAGATATGCAATCAAGTATTTTAACGGTCTCCTTATTAAAGGAGTTAGGAATCAAAAAAATAATTGCAAAGGCTCTTGGAAAAAGACATGGACAAGTTTTAGATAAGGTTGGCGCTGAATGGGTTATTTACCCTGAGCGAGATATGGGGGAACGTGTAGCCAATCAGCTACTTTCACCAAATATGCTAAACTACATTGAATTGTCAAAAGAATACAGTATAGAGGAAATTATGATTCCTTCTAAAATGGCTGGCCAAAATCTACGGGATTTAGACATTCGAGCTAAATATAATGTCAGCGTTATTGCCATAGTTCGAGATGGCAATATTACCATTTTACCTTCCCCTGATGAGATTATTGAGCAAAAGGATATATTAGTTATGATTGGTCATAGAACGGATCTCACTGTATTTTCAAATATTGAATAGAAAAAAGCAAAAATAAATTAGGCTGCATCAAAAGATAATTTCCCTTTGAAACAGCCTGTGATATTTGTTAATTACACCTCGGCATAATTGCGTCTGGAATCGACATTGTGCTTAGGCCTGCAAGTTTTTTTGCGCGAGAGCGTAGCGTCAGCAGCATGATGTTGGTCACTCAGTCGTGTGTTGTTGTTGTTGCTGCTGTTGTTGTTGTTCGCTTCGCTTTCGCACAGATAAATTGCCACAAAGACGTTCATTGATTGAGTTCCTCTATTTCAGCGGTTTGAAAGAAGTTAAAAGACTTTCTTGCTATCCCTATCGTCTTTTAGAATCTCTACAGCCTCTCTGAAACGTAGAGAATGGACGATTTCACGTTCGCGTAAAAATTTCAAGCTATCATTCAAATCAGTGTCATCTGATAAATCAATAATCCACTGATATGTCGCTCGTGCCTTTTCTTCAGCTGCAATATCCTCATACAAATCAGCAATTGGATCCCCTTTAGCCTGAATATAAGTTGCCGTAAACGGTGATCCTGCTGCATTCTGATAAAATAATGCCCTGTCATGATTGGCATAATGTTCTCCAAGACCTGCCTCTTTAAGCATCTCTGGAGTGGCATCCTTCGTAAGTTTATAAATCATCGTGGCAATCATTTCTAAGTGAGAAAATTCCTCTGTAGCTATATCTGTTAACAAACCAACCACTTTATCAGGAATAGTATAGCGCTGATTCATATATCGAAGTGCTGCTGCTAATTCTCCATCTGCACCACCATATTGCTCAATTAAATACTTAGCTAGCATAGGGTTACATGTACTCACCCTTACTGGATACTGGAGCTTCTTTTCGTAATACCACAAAAATAATTCCTCCTAGTTACTCATAATCAATTATGCCGATGCATAATTGCATCCGGAACGCTACCTAAAACATTTGTAGCTGCCGCTTCGCTTTCGCTACCAAAAACGACAGAAGTTAAACTTGCCATGGCCAAGGTGTATCTACCCAATTAAAAGGATAATTTGAATAACTTCTCCCAAAATTCATAAGCGGACCAAATTGCTGTTCAAATTCAACCTTAAGTCGCATACTTATTTCGGTGTTTTCATTAAATTGCTGAATAGCATCATAATCGTGAGGATGAGTATCTAAATAAAGATTTAATTCCACTATTACAAAATCAATGGCTTGTATTTCTTCAAGTAGCATATAAAATTCTTGTGGCATCTCTTTACTCATTTTTCATCCCTCCTTCTTGGGGATTTGGGTAAGGGCTAAATAATTGAGGCCATAATGTGCCGGATCTGAGAGCTTCTTTAGGGGTTTGATATTGTGGTAGCCCAGGCGGTTGAAAACTCATATACAATTGGGGCGGTGTAGAAAAACTTTTAACCTTTATAGGTGGACATGGATCGAATGGGCTAATAAAAGGCTTCCAATATTTATATTGAGTAAACATTGTATCCTCCCTTCTGTATTCAATTACATCAGTGGAGTATATGAGGTAGGTGAAATTTTTATTCAGATTATTGTATTTAGAGGTTGTCGCATGACTAGAAAGGTAGTCACTAGCGTGCCAAGACCACATAAAGAAACTCGCATTTTGAAAATGCGAGCTGAATTTTGTAGCTATTGTGCACTTTTATATAGTTACACCAAGAAAATATCCTATAGATATAAAAATAATTACCCATGTTAACGCTCCAAAACAAGCGAAAGCAAGATAAGTCCTAAATTTCATCTGGGTTATTCCAGACATGTAACTTGTTACATGTCTAATACCTGGAACATAATACCCTATAATTATTGTCCATGGTCCGAAACGATGAAACCATCGTTCAACTTTAATAAACCGTTTATTATTGAGACCAATCCATTTTCCATATTTTAATATTATAGGTTTCCCCAATTTATTACCAATTAAATAGCTAATTATCATACCAGTAGATGAGCCAAGAAAGCTTAAGAAAATACTCAATATATAGTTTAAATGCCCCTCATGACACATAAATCCCACAAACGTCATCAAGATCTCATCGGGAATGGGTAAGCCTATTATTCCTAAAGATAAGAGTAGAAATATAGCAAGATATCCATATTGACTTATAAAACTGCTTATGAATTCCACGGATAGTTTCTCCTTTTTTTAATACAATTCGTTACCTATATCATCAAATATCATATATTCCCCTACTTACTACTTACATAAAACATCTGTAACTGTCTCTGCGCTTTCGGTACAGGAAATAACTGCTGAAAGAAGTTAAAAATAGAGAGGAAATTCAGATTAAAAAATAGTAATCGACGAATGATTGACCCGTTAATTTTACGCATTCAAACTTACGCGAAATTCTATGTTATCGATGTTACTAAGTTATGTAAGAATTTGGATCTAATCTAAACAAAGTTCTTATAAAGAAAAAATTTATCAGTTCACTATTCAAGATTTTTTTATCTATAAAAAATTTGATTTTCAACCATAAAAATTATCATATTCCTCCCATTACATTTTTGCAATTACTCTCCATAATACATCATCTGCTATAAGTTAAAAAGAGGGGTTTTGTGGATGAAACAATGACAATAGATCAATTGGTTAAATATTTGTTATAAATGTTTATCAATTTGCTTAAATTTTAATGTTGAGGGACTTCAATTGTGGGGGTTAAAGGGTTGTAAAAATCTAAATACAAATGGGGCTAGTCCATAAAGAACAGCCCCGTAACATTACCTATAAGTATTTTTCATTACTATTAATAATTAGAATCTGCAATTAATCCGTTCATAATAGCAACACCAGAGCTTGCTCCAATACGAGTTGCTCCAGCCTCAATCATTTTTTTCATATCCTCTAAGCTTCGTACACCACCAGATGCTTTTACACCTAAATCTGGGCCTACTGTTTTACGCATTAACGCTATATCTTCTGCAGTTGCGCCTCCAGTAGAAAAACCTGTTGATGTTTTCACATAATCCGTACCTGCTGCAACTGCTAGCTCACATGCTTTTACTTTTTCTTCGTCAGTTAGAAGACAAGATTCAATAATTACTTTTACAAGTGCATTGCCTTTTGCCGCTTCAACAACTGCAGCGATATCCGCTTGCACAAGGTCATAGTTTTTATCCTTTAAAGCACCGATATTTATAACCATGTCTACCTCTTTAGCACCGTTAGCAATCGCATCTTTCGCCTCGAATGCTTTAACAGCTGGCGTATTAGCGCCTAAAGGGAAGCCAATTACAGTGCAAACTAAAACATCTGAGCCTTGTAAAAGCTCACTGCTATATTTTACCCAAGTTGGATTTACACAAACAGAAGCAAAGTTAAATTGTTTTGCCTCTGCACACAGTTTTTCGATTTGCTCTTTTGTTGCTTCAGCCTTTAATAATGTGTGATCAATCATACGCGCGAAATTTTGTTCCATTTTTATTAAACTCTCCTCTATCAACAAGTTGTACGTACCTCTTGGAATCATAACATTTTTTAACGTTGCCGTCTAATTTCTTTCTAGTTAGATGAATTCAATAAAAGTACTTAGAAGATATCTTTTTAAAAATATAGTAAAACACCGTCCAAAGCTTGTTCGAACGGTGTTTCTCTTCATAGTGACCTATTTTATTTTACAGTTTCTAAAACACGAACAAATTGTCCTTTAGAATGAGGATATCCAGCTTGAGTAATTTTCACCTTCACAAGCTGACCGATTAGGCTTTCAGGACCTTCAAAGACTACTTTTAAGTAATTATCTGTATAACCAGTTAAAAGCCCTTCTTCATCGCTTCCATCCACGAATTCTTCAGGAATTACCTCTAGTACTTGATCTTCAAAGCGAGAAGCATATTCCTTTGCCAATTGGTCATTTAATGCGATTAATCGGTGAACACGCTCGTTTTTAATGTCCTCGTCAATTTGGTCCTCCATGCGAGCTGCTGGTGTACCTGTACGTGGAGAAAACGGGAATACGTGTAATTCAGAAAACTTATGATCACGTATAAAGTTATATGTTTCCATGAACTCTTCCTCAGTTTCTCCTGGGAAACCTACGATTACGTCAGAAGTAACAGCTAAGTCTGGTAAAGCTTCATGTAGTTTAGTTAAGCGTTCACCGAAGAACTCCATTGTATACTTACGACGCATACGTTTTAAAACTGTATCAGAGCCAGATTGGATTGGAATGTGTAAGTGATTAACAACGATTTTTGATTCACGTAAAACTTCAATCACTTCATCTGTTAATTGACTTGCCTCAATCGAAGAAATACGAAGACGTTTTAAGCCTTTCACATTTGCCTCTAAGTCACGTAGTAGCTGAGCTAAATTGTAATCTTTTAAGTCTTGTCCATAACCGCCTGTATGAATACCAGTTAGAACAATTTCAAGATACCCCGCATCCACAAGTTGTTGTGCTTGGTTCAATACTTCTTGAGGATCTCGAGAGCGCATCAACCCACGTGCCCACGGAATAATACAAAACGTACAGAAGTTATTACAGCCTTCTTGTATTTTTAAAGATGCGCGTGTACGGTCTGTAAATGCAGGCACATCTAGTTCCTCATAAACACGATTTTTCATAATGTTGCGTACAGCATTAATTGGTTGGCGTTCAGTAAGATATTGGTCTATGTAGCCAAGTAATTTTGTACGATCCTGCGTTCCTACAACAATGTCCACACCAGGAATCGCCATAATTTCAGCTGGAGATGTTTGAGCGTAACATCCTGTTACACAAATGACAGCGTCTGGGTTTTGACGAATAGCTCGACGGATAACTTGACGTGATTTTTTATCCCCTGTATTCGTTACAGTACATGTATTAATGACATAAATGTCTGCTTGACGATCAAACTCCGTACGTTCATAGCCTTCTTCTTTAAATAGCTGCCAAATCGCTTCTGTTTCATAATGATTCACTTTACAACCTAGAGTATGGAAACTCACGATTTTCGGTCGCTCGTTACTCATAATATATATCATCCTTTCAAGAGTACACTACAATAAATTAAATTATCAACGTGTCTTATAATAGCACAAATAAATATAATGAGCCTAGCTTTTTGGCTAAGCTTATTTTTTTGAATAAAAAAACAGGCATCATAGTATTGAGTACCTGCTTGTTCATAGGCTGTTCCACCAAAACCAAAAACAGCTATTTTATCCTTCTTGATCCATTTATTTTAATTAAGACACATGCTATTCCCCACATCATTTTACAACCCTCTCGCTCCTCCCAATACACCCTTGTAAGAACTCAATTCCTTTGGTTATTAAATTGCAAAAAGGCAGTTGAAAATTAGATTCACCCTAACATTCAACTGCCTACTCATGTATTGGATTTTATTAGTGCATTATATATTCTATGGTTGTTTTTCTAAATACATTTTTTATAGAGAACTACCTTTACTTGTTCTGCTCCTCTAAAAACTAGAGTTTAGCTAGGAGGAGTAAGTCCGAAAAGATTAGGAGTTATTACATTAGTGCCAGCTCCAAGGCGGACTTGTTGAACTTGCAGTACTTTTACAGTAAGCTCTAGCACGATTTTTTCACGTAACGTGCTGAAAGTCCCTTCTGGTGCTGCCATTTTTGGTGAGAAATCAAGTTCAAAGAAGTTTGCAGCTACTAACTCGCCAAATGGTTGTTCATTGTATTTAACGAGATTTTGGAAGAAAGCCTTATCCAATCGAGCATCCATTTGCGTTTTTTCATTAAGGAAGTTCGCTTCGGCAAACTCGGAAATCCCTAAGATCGGAGTAGAGCCTCCAGGTATTTGAGGGAAAGTAAGGTCTGTAAAACCAGAAAACGGGACATCGGCAATCCTATCACGAAGTGCCCCATTACATGCTGATGATGCATATTCTATATTTTTGCGAATATGTCCCGCTACAAACAATTTAGCTCTTGTTACCGCAAAAAAGTCAGTGTTGTCAATACGTGTAAAAGCAACCGGTACTAATTTAACTTGATTTAAGAATACATTTTTTTTCACTCTTTTGATTTCAGTTGCTGCAGGAGTGAGCGTAATATCCGACTCCACAACGATTTGAAGTGTTGGTTCTGAAAGTACCACCGGAACTTTAATAGTTGGAGCCGTAACCGGTGTAGCGACTACTGGAGTAGTAGCACTAGTTAAAGGCATTTGTTCAGTTGATGCCACTGGGCAAGGTTCGCCTTTACAAACTTGATTAACTTGACTATCTAATTGTTCACTCAAAATGTTCCCTCTTTTCATTTTTTTTATGAGGTTACTCATATCGCTAGAATATGTAGGGAATTAATCCATACATGGACATTTACACTAGTTTTTTTAAAAAAGAGTTTTTTGAGCAGAGATAAAAGTTCAAGCATCCTTTAGATCTTTGGCACTCGAATTTTCTGTGCCTGTAGCAAATGAATGATTATTTCTAATACTATGTTTTGACACATTTGATTTGAATGAATTAATGACTCATTTTGTGCAGGTACTGCATTCCCAATGTGAGATGCTGAATATTCAATACTCTGATGAATATAACCTTCAATAAATAAATTCCCCCTCAATGCTGAACATGTCCCATTACCTAATGATTGAGAAATCTGAGTTGGAACGAATTTACAATTGGTTAATATTACCTCGTTCGAGATATCTTTAACTCCCACAATTCCTTTTTCAAATACGATATTCTCTTCAAGGCATATTTCTATTTTATATTCACCTACTACAACTGGAGCTCTAATATGCATAAAGTCATCGGAACCGTAAGAGTGATGATTGGTTTCTCCTTTTTTAATTGATTGTGTGTTATGTAAGGGAACTACAACCGATTTAGACGGATTACTCTTCTGATTATTTTTATCATAAGTATCAGTTTTCATTAAAAATATAATTTCATTAATTTTTGAGTGAACCAACTGACAATCAGGTTGTTCAGGATAATCCGTTGTAGTACTAAATAGTTTGGTTTCAAATTGCGGAGTAAGATGATTGTCTGGATCAAGAAAATCAAATGTATTTTTAACAACCTCACCACAGATAGGAGCATGAAGAAAATCATCAATTTCTACGTGAGTAGAGAATGGGCTCTTTTTAGTTTTAGAATATACTTTCCCTTGTACTGACTCAGGAAATGCATTAACACGATCTGTAAAATTGTTATTCTCCATCTCTTCTGTATCAATAAGACATATTATTTTCTCCCCAACATCAAATTCAGAAGGACTGCAAATTTCACGTTTAGAGTCTAGTTGGGCTGCAAAATCCTGTTCTTTAGGCTTAGTTTCTTCTGCATCGTCTGAATCCAGGGGATCATTCATTTCATCCCCTATATTAGTTTCAGAAGGAAGGGGTAGTTCACAATCGGAATCTAGATAAGATGCAAAATCCAGTTCTTCCACAGGCTTGGTTTCTTCTGCATCTTCTATATTAAGGAGATCATTCATTTCATCCTCTATATTAGTTTCAGAAAGAATGAGTAGTTCACGATCAGAATCTAGACAAGCTACAAAATTCTGCTCTTCCACAGGCTTGGCTTCATCTGTATCTTCTGAATCAAGGAGATCATTCATTTCATCCCCTACATTAGTTTCAAAAGGAATAAGTAGTTCACAATTGGAATCTAGATGGGTTACAAACTTCTGTTCTYCCACAGGCATGGTTTCATCTGCTTCTTCTGTATCAAGAGGTTCATTCATTTCATCCCCTACATTAGTTTCAAAAGGAATRAGTAGTTCACAATTGGAATCTAGATGAGATGCATAATTCTGTTCTTCCACAGGCTTGGTTTCATCTACATCATCTGTATCAAGAGGATCATTCATTTCATCCCCTACATTAGTTTCAAAAGGAATGAGTAGTTCACAATTGGAATCTAGATGAGATGCATAATTTTGTTCTTCCACAGGCTTGGTTTCATCTACATCGTCTGTATCAAGAGGTTCATTCATTTCATCCCCTATATTTGTTTCAGAAGGAATGAGTAGTTCACAATCGGAATCTAAATGTGATGCAAGGCTAGTTTCATTTTCTTTTTCTATATCAAGGAGATCATTTATAAAATCGGAATAAGGAGAATTTTGTTGCGATGCTTGATCCATTTCGATGGGTTCAATTTGACAATTATTTTTTTGTTTGGAACTTATCTCTTTCATCACTTTATAGTTAATCCATGGAGTTTGCATTAGTTCACTCCCAAATAATGTTTTTGATAAATATTGTGCAACATTTGATCCGTAAAATCCTACGATAAGAGAAACATGTTCAAAATCGTTTTCTTCAGGAAAAACTCACGAGGTAACCCGTTTTCATTTACTTACGTTGCCATGATGAATAGGGATTGGTAAAAAAACTGCCATTTTCATTATTTCTAATGTTTGATAACAGCTAAACACTTTTTCTTCTATTTTTGTTCGAATATATGATAGATGTGTATAGCTTTTAATGAATGCCAATGCCCCTTTTTTCGAATATTGTCAAACGACATCATTATGAGCTACTTTTATTTTGATCTAAGATGTTGCACTTATAATTACAATCCATTTTATGCTTAATTTTCACTTTTGTCACAGAGTACTTTCCAAATCTCAGGTAGCAATTAAAATACCTATGTGTTTGAGAGACAATAGCACCCAAAATTTTATCTATCCACTATTTTGTTTTCAACTCAATTATTTGATAGCATCTTTTAATACAAAAAGCAGTTGAAAGTTTGATTTAACCGAACTTTCAACTGCCAACTCAAATTTCAGATTTTTTCAGTGCCCTCGAAATGCCCTTTCTTATCTGTTTTGCTCCTCTAAAAACTGAGATTAACAACTAGGATTAGAAGAAGGAGGAGTAATAGACGGACTAGGTGGAGGAGTAAGCCCTGTAAGAACAGGAGTTATAACATTAGTGCCAACTCCAAGGCGAATTTGTTGAACTTGTAGTACTTTTACAGTAAGCTCTAGCACGATTTTTTCACGTAATGTGTCGAAAGTGCCTTCTGGATCTGCCATAACCGGTGAAAAATCAAGTTCAAAGAAGTTTGCAGCTACTAACTCGCCAAATGGTTGTTCATTGTATTTAACTAGATTTTGGAAGAAAGCTTTATCCAATCGAGCATCCATTTGCGTAGTTTCATTAAGGAAGTTCGCTTCGGCAAACTCGGAAATTCCTATAATCGGAGAAGGGCCTCCTGTTGTTTGTGGGAAAGTAAGGTCTGTAAAACCAGAAAACGGAACATCGGCAATTCTATCTTGGAGTGGAGCGTTACATGCTGCAGTAGCATATTCTATATTTTTGCGAATATTTCCCGCTACAAATAATTTAGCTCTCGTTACCCTAAAAAAGTCAGTGCTGCCAATACGTGCAAAAGCAACAGGTACTAGTTTCACTTGATTTAAGAATACATTTTTTTTCACTCTTTTGATTTCAGTTGCTGCAGGACTAAGCGTAATATCCGCTTCCACAGCAATTTGAAGTGTTGGTTCTGCAAGTACAACTGGAACTTTAATAGTTGGAGTCACTAACGGTGTAGCGACTACTGGAGTAGTAGCAGTAGTTAATGGTATTTGTTCTGTTGATGTTACTGGACAAGGTTCTACTTGATTAACTTGAACATCTAATGGATCACTCAAAAAATCCCCTCTTTTCATTTTTTTAATATTTGAGAGCGCTCAATATTAGAATATGAAGCACTTAAAACTATACATGGACTTGTATACTAGTTTTTTACTTATAATAGAAATGAAATTTTTGAGTTGAGCATTGTTTTAATGGGGATTTTACTAAAAAATCAAACCTATTCTAACGAGTTTATTGACTACAATGTAAAAGAGCCGATTCAATTTTTTTGAATCGGCTCTGTTTGTTAGGTTTATTAATAAAAAAAGTCATTGATTGTGGTTATTGCCTATTCTTTCAAACCTTGCCACAACTGCACTTACACGTAATTTATTGCAGTTTACCCATGCACAGCCATTGTTTGAAAAGCATCGTTTGACAAGGCTAAATGCCTATTTCATTCAAATTCATAAGATATTGCAGACAGTGCATAGAGTGGCGCTGTTTCTGCTCGTAAAATTCGGGGTCCTAATGACATCGTTTGGGCACCAGCTTGAAGCAGTGCATCGGCTTCTTTTCTAGCAATGCCGCCTTCTGGACCAAAGATAATAAGTATTGATTTCGACTTCTTGTTATACACGTTTTTTAGTTTCTCCGCAAATCTTGTGCGTTTTTCTGCTTTTGCATCTTCTTCATCCGCTATAAAAACGGCGTCGAAATTGTCCACTTGTTCTACTAGCTGTTTAAAAGAGATTGGTTCATAAATATTCGGGATATGTGTACGATGGGATTGCTCAGCTGCTTCTTTTGCAATTTTTTGTAGACGCTCTTGCTTTTTGGCACCCTTCTTTTTATCCCATTTAACGATGGAACGCTCTGCTTCAAAAGGCAATAATGCAAACATTCCAAGCTCTGTTGCCTTTTGTGTAATAAGTTCTAGTTTATCGCCCTTCGGCAAACCACATGCCACTGTTACATGAACAGGTAACTCTGGAGAAGGAATAATTTCACCCGTAGTTTGAATGTGTACCTCATCTGCTTCAAAGGTTACAATTTCACAAATATGGGCGGTATTTTGCGCAACTACAACAATTTTGTCGCCCTCTTTCATACGCATTACTCGTTCAATATGTCGCGCATCCTCTCCACTAATACGTGCTTCCTCAATGGTCGTCTCAATAAAATAACGTTGCATGTTACCATACTCCTTTATAGCAAGAAGAGAAAACGCCAAATCGCCAGCACTCGGCTCACGATTTGGCGCTTCCTCAATCAATTTATTGTGGTCGACGGGCAATGATCGCTACCCAATCTTCCATTAGTAATACTTCTTCGATTACAAACCCTGAAGCTTCTAGCGCTACTTTTACATCATCACGTTTCGCGCCAATGATGCCTGAAGTGACATATAATCCACCTGGTTTAACAACTGAAAATGCATCGTCAGTAAAGGACATAATAATTTCTGCTAAAATATTAGCCACAACGACATCAGCTGGTTCCTTAACTGTATCCAATAGATTTCCATGGAATACAGATACTTTATCATCTACTTTGTTTAACGCAGCATTTTCTTGTGCTGAACGTACCGCTACTTCGTCTAAATCTAGTGCATGTACGCTCTTAGCTCCTAGTAAGGCTGCACCAATTGATAGAACGCCTGAACCTGTACCGATATCGATAACCGTATCTCCCTCTTTTACAACCTTTTCAAGCCCTTGTAAGCACATAACAGTTGTAGGGTGTGTTCCTGTACCGAAAGCCATACCAGGATCTAATTCAATAATTAATTCATCTGTTGATACTGGTACATATTCTTCCCATGTTGGTACAATTGTAAAGCGTTCAGAAATTTTTACAGGATGATAGTATTGCTTCCATGCTGTTGCCCAATCTTCCTCGTTAACCTCCACAATCGATACAATATTTTCACCAATATCGATATTGAAGTTCGTTAGATTTGTTATAGCCGCCTTAATTTCTTCGACTGTTTCATTTAAAAAACTAGACTCCGATAAGTAAGCCTTAACAATAACACCATCTTTCGGAAAATCCGCTTCATTTAGCGCATAAATTTCACCATACTGATCCTCTCGTGGCTTAGCAAATTCAGCAGAATCCTCAATAACCACACCACTTGCTCCTGCTTCATGCAAAATATTCGAAATTGCTTCTACCGCTTCATTTTTTGTATGAATGGATAATTCTGACCACTTCACGTAGTTTTTCAGCTCCTCTAATTATTCACCTTGGAATTTTTTCTTAATTTTATCGAATAGTGAGCTTCCTTGCTCTTCTGGAATATCTCCACTGATTTCCGCAAATTCACGTAGTAATTGCTTTTGTCTTTCAGTTAATTTTTCTGGTGTTACAACTTTTACTGTTACATATTGATTTCCTGTGCCATAGCCATGTACATTTTTGACACCTTTGTCTTTTAGGCGGAATTGCGCACCTGACTGTGTTCCCCCAGGAATACGTAGTTTTACTTTTCCATGAACTGTTGGAACTTCGATTTCATCACCAAGAGCCGCTTGTGGGAATGTCAGTTTTAGTTCGAAATAAATATCATCGCCATCACGTTCAAAATCTTTATGTCCTTGAACGCGGAACATAATATATAAATCCCCTGCTGGTCCTCCATTTATACCTGGCTCACCTTGACCAGACACACGAATTTGTTGACCATCATCCACACCTGCTGGAATGTTTACTTTGATCTTCTTACGCTTTTGAACGTTTCCTTCGCCACGACAAGTTGAACATTTTTCTTTAATGATTTTACCTGTACCATGACATGTAGAACAAGCACGACGATTCATCATACGGCCAAAAGGTGTATCTACAGCTTGATTTACTTGACCCGCACCTTGACATGTTGAACATGTTTCAGGGTTAGTACCTGGTTTTGCACCCGAACCGTGGCAAGTTTCACATACTTCATCTTTAGGAATTTCGATTTCTGTTTCTTTCCCGAAAATCGCTTCCTCAAATGTAATATTCATACGATATTGAAGGTCATCACCTTTGCGTGGTGCATTCGGGTCCTGACGGCGACCGCCACCACCAAAGAATGAGCTGAAAATATCCTCGAAGCCGCCAAAGCCGCCGCCTCCGAAGCCACCACCAAAGCCTGCATTTGGATCCTCGTGGCCAAATTGATCATAGCGTGCTTTTTTCTGATCGTCACTTAATACTTCATAAGCTTCAGCGATTTCTTTGAATTTTTCATCCGCACCTGGCTCTTTATTTAGGTCAGGATGGTATTGCTTTGATAATTTACGGTATGCTTTTTTAATTTCATCTTTAGAAGCCGATTTCGTTAAACCAAGCACCTCGTAGTAATCGCGTTTATCCATGATTCACACTCCGCTCTTTTTGCATAAAATCTATTGTATCACGCAGTTAAAAAAACTGCCTCTATTTTTATTATTAAATATTCATTAAAAATGTTACACACATGTTTTTTCACTTTTATCGCAGTTAACCTATGCAATTAGACTGAGTTCCTCTATTTCATCGGATGTTTGGACACCCGGTGAAAAGTAACTTTAACCCACATTCAGCATTTGCTGAAAGAAGTTAAATGTGAGTAGGTTATAGCTAAAAATAAAGAGAAAAGCCAAAGCCGCGAGCGGTCTTTGGCTTCTTCACTTAACTGTGTTACTTACTATTATTTATCGTCTTTTACTTCTTCGAAGTCAGCGTCTACGATATCATCTTTTTTACCAGCGTCAGCATCTGCACCTGCATCGCCACCTTGAGCTGCTTGTGCAGCTGCTGCAGCTTGTTCATATACTTTCATAACTAATGGCTGTAATACGCCTTCTAGTTTTTCTTTAGCAGATTTAATGCCTTCTAATTCGCCAGCTTCAAGCGCTTTTTTCAGTTCATCACGAGCATCTTCTACAGATTTTTTCTCGTCTTCTGTAATTTGTTCGCCTAAGTCAGCAATTGTTTTATCAACTTGGAACACTAATTGGTCAGCTTCGTTGCGAAGATCTGCTTCTTCTTTACGTTTAGTATCCGCTTCAGCATTTGCCTCTGCATCTTTTACCATACGTTCGATTTCTTCCTCAGACAGACCAGAATCAGATTGGATAACAATTGTTTGTTCTTTGTTTGTACCAAGGTCTTTCGCTTTAACAGATACGATACCATTTTTATCAATATCGAATGTTACTTCGATTTGTGGTACACCACGTGGTGCTGGTGGAATATCCGATAATTGGAAGCGACCTAATGTTTTGTTGTCTGCTGCCATTGAGCGTTCACCTTGTAGCACGTGAATATCTACTGCTGGTTGGTTGTCAGCTGCAGTTGAGAATACTTGTGATTTCGATGTTGGGATCGTAGTGTTACGGTCGATTAATTTTGTGAATACGCCACCCATAGTTTCGATACCTAATGAAAGTGGAGTTACGTCAAGTAAAACTACGTCTTTTACATCACCAGTTAATACGCCACCTTGAACAGCAGCACCCATTGCTACAACTTCGTCAGGGTTTACACCACGGTGTGGTTCTTTATTAGTTTCTTTACGTACAGCTTCTTGTACAGCTGGAATACGAGTAGAACCACCAACTAAGATTACTTGGTCAATTTCAGATGTTGAAAGACCTGCATCAGATAATGCTTGACGTACTGGACCTACTGTACGGTTTACTAATGGTAATGTAATTTCGTCAAATTTTGCACGAGTTAAAGAAATTTCTAAGTGTAATGGACCCGCTTCACCAGCAGTGATGAATGGTAAAGAAATTTGAGTAGATGTTACACCTGATAAGTCTTTTTTCGCTTTTTCAGCTGCATCTTTTAGACGTTGCATAGCCATTTTATCTTTCGAAAGGTCAATGCCGTTTTCTTTTTTGAATTCTGCTACAAGATACTCGATAATAGCGTCGTCGAAATCGTCTCCACCTAGTTTGTTATCACCAGCTGTTGCTAATACTTCAAATACACCGTCACCTAATTCAAGAATAGATACGTCAAATGTACCGCCACCAAGGTCAAATACTAATACTTTTTGATCTGTATCTTGTTTGTCTAAACCATAAGCAAGTGCAGCAGCTGTTGGTTCGTTGATAATACGTTCTACTTCTAAACCTGCGATTTTACCAGCATCTTTAGTAGCTTGGCGTTGAGCATCGTTGAAGTAAGCAGGTACAGTAATAACTGCTTTTGTTACTTTTTCACCTAAGTAGTCTTCAGCATAGCCTTTTAAGTATTGAAGAATCATTGCAGAAACTTCTTGTGGCGTATATTCTTTATCTTCCACTTTAACTTTTTCAGATGTACCCATTTTAGATTTAATAGAAATAATAGTGTTAGGGTTTGTTACTGATTGACGTTTTGCTACTTCACCAACTTGACGTTCGCCATTTTTAAATGCTACAACAGATGGTGTTGTACGGTTTCCTTCTGGATTTGGAATTACTTTTGGTTCTCCGCCTTCAAGTACAGAAACACAAGAGTTTGTTGTTCCTAAGTCAATACCGATAATTTTGCTCATAAAAATTTCCTCCTATTATTTAAACGCAAATGCTGCGTTTTCTAAATAAATGTAATTAACTAAATAGTACTAAGTCTATTCGTTCACAGATACCATTGTTGGGCGTAATACGCGATCCTTTAACATATAGCCTTTTTGAAGCTCGCGTAAGACAACACCCGTCTCTTTTTCACTATCTTGCTCCTGCATGACAGCTTGGTGAACATTCGGATCAAATTGCTCACCTTCAGCTTTAATAATCTGTAGGCCTTCCTTCTCAGTAGCTTCAATCAGAGAACGGTACACCATTTCAATACCTTTCACGATGGAAGCAGTTTCTTCAGAAGTCGCTTCAACTTGTAAGGCACGCTCAAAATTATCGATTACAGGCAGTAAATCAGACAGTAAGCTCTGTGCGCGATACTTTTCAGCAGCCTCACGATCAAGTTGATTGCGGCGGCGAATATTATCGAAGTCAGCACGTAAGCGTAGATGACGATTTGCCTCGTCGTCTAGCTTTGCTTGTAACTCAGCTAGCTTTGCTTCGTACTGTTCTTCGATTGTTAATTCAGCTTTTTGTTCTTCTACTACTTCTGTTTCTTCTACTACATTTTCAGCTTGTACATCCTTTTCTTCTTGTACAAGGTCTTTGTTTTCAGTTGTTTCCGTCACTTGAATCCTCCTCATTATCAATCACTACGATTCTTCGTAAAAGCTTGTGTTAAATCCATGCGAATTACGTCTAGTAAAGCAACAACACGCTTATAATCCATTCGTGTTGGACCAATAATTGCTATAGCTCCTTGCTGATCTTCACCAATAGAATAAGTGGTCGTAATGACACTACAGTTTTCCATTTCGAGTTGTTTATTTTCCGAGCCAATACGAATTTGAATGCCCGATTCATTAGGGTGGAAGAGCGACTGCACTTGGCTAGTCGTTTCCATTAAGTCCAAAATCATACGGACTTTATTTAAATCATGGAATTCCGGTTGGTTGAACATATTTGTTTTACCACCATAGAAAATTTTACTTTCCGAATTATGCATCGTCGCTGTCACGAGAGCGTGAATAAAATCATCCGCTGATCGAACATGCTGTTGTAATACTGTTAGCACTTCAGCTTCGAGTTTTTTATGAATATCCTCTAATGAAACACCAACGAGACGTTCATTTAAGATATTAACCATTTTCTCTAAATCAGAAGCGGTAAAATTAGGCGGTAAACTAAACATGCGATTTTCAACATGCCCGTTATTCGTTACGATAATCGCTACTGCTGAATCGCTAGAGAGTGGCACAATTGAAAATCGTTTTACTCGGTGTCTTTGAACATCTGGTCCTAAAAGAATCGATGTATACGATGTCAGCTCTGATAAAATATTGGCTGATTTTCTGATAATATGCTCTACTTCTACCAAGCGATCATTAAAAATTGATTGGATTTGCTGAATATCCCTCGAATTAATGCCTTGTGGGTTCAACAAATGATCTACATAAAATCTATAACCCTTTTCCGAAGGCACTCGACCAGAGGAAGTGTGTGTTTTTTCTAAGAAGCCTAATTCCTCTAAATCCGCCATTTCATTTCGAATTGTGGCTGGACTAAATGTAATCTCTTGCTTTTTGGAGATTTGGCGAGAACCTACCGGCTGTGCAAACATAATAAAGTCGTCTACGATAGCTTGCAATATTTGTAATTGCCGATTTGTTAGCATGATCATCACCTCTGTTAGCACTCAACTAAGAGGAGTGCTAATACTATTATTAAGTTATCAAATCCTACATTTTATGTCAACGATATCGCTCAATCTTCTAGTAAAAATTGTTGAAATACTTCATTACCTACAAAGCGACCTTTTCGCGTAAGACGAATTCCTATATGATCATGTACCAAAAGACCTTCTGAAACTAACTTTTCAATGACATGTGAGTAATCCCTCTGCATGGATTCTTTAAATTTTTCTTCATATATAGAGTGTGGAATTCCTTCCGTTTTACGCAAACCTAAAAACATTTGCTCTTCGCGTTTCTCATTCTCTGTTACAACATGTTCATATACAATAGGTAGTTCCCCTGCATTTACTGCATCCATATACTTTTTCAATGGTCCATGATTTGAATAACGCACACCAGCTAAATACCCATGAGCACCAGCACCAAATCCTGCATATTCATCGTTTTCCCAGTATATTTTATTATGTTTAGAACTGAAATCAGACTGAGCAAAGTTGCTAATTTCGTATTGTTGAAGTCCATGCGCCTCCATCTGGTTCATTAGCACATCGTACATATCCCCTTCAAGATCTTCTGTTGGTAAATGGAGCTTACCTTTTGTATATTGATTATAAAAAATCGTTTTTGGCTCCACTATTAGTGAATATGCAGAATAATGTGGTATATCAAGAGCGAACGCTTTTTCTAAGGTGTCCTTCCATTGCGCCATCGTCTGACCCGGCAAACCGTACATTAAATCCAAACTAATATTTCTGAAGCCTACCTTTTTCGCCAAGGCAATTGTTTCATAAACATGATTGTTGCTATGAGTACGACCAATTTTCTTTAACAACTCTTGATCAAAGGATTGTACACCCATACTTAAGCGATTTACACCACCATCAAACAATGCCTGCATTTTTGCTTCTGATAGCTCGTCCGGATTGGCCTCTGATGTAAATTCTGTCACATTGTCCATCGGAATATACGTACGAATAAGCTCAAGAAGTCTCTCTATTTGTTGAGGTGATAATGCTGTTGGTGTACCACCACCAAGAAATATCGTTTCGATTTGTTTAAAACTCTCAGGATATTTTTTTGTCGCAAGCTCCATCTCCTTGCCAAGCATTTCTATATATTCATCTACTGGTTGATTTTTAAAATAAAATTTATTGAAATCGCAATAGTTGCAAATTTGATGACAAAAAGGAATATGAATGTAAACACCTCGTGCCATAGCTATCCCTTCTTTCTCGTTAGTCTTTTTCCATTTCCTCATTATAAACAATCGAGGCAGGGAACGCCATGAATCCAACTAGTAAAATAACTAAATCAAAACAATATTGTATTAGCACTTTTTCATAAAATATGAACTTGACTGCACATTCCTCTCTGAAGGATGCTTTCCATGTGTGTGACCTGAGACTCCTCGTTGCTCATACTTTACCCCTGTGTAGTCACAGTTCTCACGCCATTTCTGCAGGAATCTTTACTCTTAGGACGAAAACAAAACTACAAGGGCACTAGCCTCCCTCTGCTCCATTTGCTTTCATACCAACCAACTTTTTTAATAAGAATAGAGTTTAGTTTTAACCCTTAACACTATTTATTCATATTAATAGTCTGAAAATTCCATCATTTTTATGATATGCTAATAAAAAGCATAAATTGGAGGAATCATGATGGACATGTTTTTAAAACAACAACAGCAACAAAAAATGATGATGACACCTCAATTACAGCAATCTATTGAATTACTACAATATACAACACTTGAACTCGAGCAATTTCTGTATGAACAGCAATTAGAGAATCCGTTAATAGAACTTCAAACACCATCATTTCAAGAACGTATTTTTGGAAATTCACATTCTCACTTTCGACCAACTGAGAATGATTTATATACAAAAATTGCAGAACCAAACTACCGGGAGGAATTATTACAACTAGCTACACTCACTTTTTCAGGTGATGATTTACAAATTGTACAGTTTCTTATTGAACAGTTAGATAACAAAGGTTATTCTCCAGCACACCTTTCTAATGTTGCAGATGAACAACATTATTATGCTATTCAGCTTTTACAACAAATCGGACCGCCCGGAATTGGTGCACGTAATCTGCAAGAATGCCTTTTGCTGCAAATCGAAGAGAATGATTATGATTTACAGCAACTTATTCAAAAAGGGCTGTTCCTACTAGCTGAACGTAAATTCCCTGAATTGATGAAATCTCTTAAATTTTCTAAAGAACAGTTATTAGCACTAATTAATCAGCTACAGCAACTAACACCAATACCTTGCGCTTTGAACTCAGTAGATAATATCGAATATGTCACACCAGATATTGTTGTTATGATCGAAGATGGTACATTACAATTCAGCTTAAATGATCGCTCATTGCCATCTATTCAGCTTCACGATAGCTATAAAAATGTCGCATCTTTACTCCCCATAGTCGAACAAGCATATGTAAAACAGCATTATAAGCATTATGAATGGCTCATCCATAGTTTACAGCGGCGCCGTCAAACAATTATTCGTATCATGTCAGTTGTCCTACAGCATCAACAACAATTTTTCTATCATGGGCTATCTTATTTAAAACCTTTATCTCTAAAAGATGTCGCAACACAAATCGATATGCACGAGTCAACAGTAAGTCGAGCAATTCGGAATAAAATAATACTAACACCTGTTGGAACATATTTATGGAAGGATCTATTTTCTTCTAAAATTGAAAGTACTCAAACAGAGCATTCTCAAACGTCAATCTTAGAAATGATTAAAAAAATAATCACCTTTGAAAATAAACAAAAGCCTTTATCCGATCAAAAGATTGCCGAAAGCCTGGCTAGCTCTTTTCAAATCTATTTGGCTAGACGTACTATTAGCAAGTATCGAGAAGATTTAGGAATACCAGCAGCAAGCAAACGTAAGGAATTATAAATTTTACAATCCATCCTATTGTTCTTATATGAATACGATTTTCCTATACTAATGTGGTTTTAGCTATACGCCCTTTCGAGAGTAGAAATAGGCTTCGTAAACTTCTTAATAGCAAAAATAGTATGCTAGAAGGCATCTTCAAGCATACTATTTTCTCTTCTGGATAGCCCATATATCCAATACTTATAATATCGTTACTCTTTTTATATTGTTTTGATTAAAATACTCGCAATAACAACACTTCCAATAGTTACAGTCGTGAATCCACCTACTAACATTGGTGTTAAAATTTCACTGAAGATTTTTTTCTGTTCATCATCCGTTTTGCCAATACTTCTACTTACCTCCTCACATACTATGTAGTCTCCTGGAAAACCAAATGTAGCTGTTAACGCTACTGGAATACCTAGAAAATAATCCAATTTAAATAATTTCGCCCCTATAAAACCGCCTAAAAGAATACCTAGTACCCCTACAAGAAGAATAGTGGCAACTGCAGGTAGCTGTTCGATAAACATATCAAATGTAATATCGTTCATCATCCCTATAACCATGAAAATAACCCCTGCCATCCCAATATTAAAACCATTTGCTTTTTCCATTACCCGTTCAGGATAGAAATTCACTAAGCGACCAATCATACCTACTGCCAAGGCCCATAAGCTGTAAGGAATACCAGTTACTTTAGATAAAGCAACTGCAATTGCACCTCCAATAAACAGCATAAACAATAAAACTAATTGCGTTCGGTATTTTTTAGGAACGATTAATTTCTCTTCTCCCTCTTCAAAGCTGTCATTATTGGAAGCAATAAAAGAGCCATTTTGGATTTTTTCTTGAATTTTCACAGCATGTTTTCGTAACAAAAGACTTGCAATAGGAATGCCTATTAGTGATTGTAGCGCCATGATAAGAGCTGGAATTGTAAGTAAACTGACAAACCCCAATTCTTTCAATCCTTCTGAAGTAATTAAAACAGCAATAATTCCACCATTTAAAGGCCCTGTTCCAGCAACAGCTGTTTTAAAGTCAAAAAGGAAAGTAACAATCGTTAAAATAAAGAGTGACGCAAAGAACATACCTAACAATGATATAATGACTGCTCTCCATTGCGAGCGAACCATTTTTAACGGAATTAACGTTCCCATATGAACTAACATTGGTGCTGTCCCTAGCACTGCTCCTACTGTTAAAAATGTCGAGTTAGCTAATAAATCTTGCGGAAAAATTCCTAGCCATAATAAGACTAAATAACCTACCATTGCCACAAAAAGCATTGGTACTCTAGCATTACTAATAACTGAAATAATTTCTCCTAGTGCAATTAACCCTAGTATGATCATTGTTGCAATTACTGGTTCTTGAAGCATTGTATCTCCTCCTTAAGAGTTTAGTGTTAACGCTGTATAAACTAATAGTTTCAATCCAACTTCTAACGAGTCTTCTTGGATTCTGAATTTAGGGTGATGATGTGGATAATTTAATGTTTCATCCTCAAAGCCTGCACCAATCCCTATAAATACGCCAGGAACTTTCGTTAAAAACGCCGAAAAATCTTCTCCAGCCATAATTGGATCAATGTGTAAAACATTTACTGAATCTAAATTTTCTCTAATAATATTTTCAATTAAAGAAGTCAAATGTTCATCGTTTACGACAGAAGAATAGCCATAGTGATAGTCAAATTTATAATCAGCACCAAGTCCTGCAGTAAAGTGCTTTACTTGAGTTTCAATTTCTTTCGCAATCAACTCACGTACTTCTTGCGAAAAGGTTCTTACACTTCCTCCTAAAAGCGAACGATCTGGAATAATATTTTTAGCACTCCCCGCATTAAATTCTGTTACAGCTATGACAGCACGTTCTTTTGAGTCAATTTTCTGTGGTACAATTTGATGTAATAAATTAGTAATTTGTGCACCTATTAAAATAGGATTAATGGAATTATGCGGTTCAGAAGAGTGCCCACCCTTGCCAATGATTTCAAGATCGAATGTATCAGAATTTGATGTAAAGGGACCTGAGCAAATACCTATTTTCCCTGTAGGAACCATAGAGAATAAATGCAACCCTATGATTTGATCAGCTCCTTCTAAAACTCCGGCTGCCACCATTTCTTTTGCTCCACCAGGAAATACTTCCTCTGCATGTTGAAAAATAAAGCGAATTTCTCCTTTAATAGATTGCTTGAGAGAAGATAAAATTTTTGCCGCACCTAGTAGCATTGAAGTATGTCCATCATGGCCACAAGCGTGCATCACATTAGGCACTTTAGATGCGAATGGCAAATTTGTTTCTTCCTGTATAGGTAAGGCATCCATATCTGCTCGTAAAGCTAAGGACTTTCCAGGAAAATCGCCTTTTAAAACGGCTAATACACTCGTCTTCGTCGGTCTAGTAACCTCTAAATTCCCAAAAGATAGTAACTGGTTATAGACATAATCAGAAGTTGAGTATTCTTTAAACGACAGTTCAGGATTTTCATGTAAATACCTTCTCCACTGAATTACTTGCGGAACCATTTTCTCTAATTCTTTCGTAATGTTTAATGTAGTTGACATTTCTATTCCTCCTCTTTGTATCTACATTTTAATAATGCAAATAGCATGCCAACTTTTAAAAATCCTTTAAATATTCTTTTGAAAAGTGATGAGGAATCGTATTTACATAATAAATTGCGAAAATTTTCGCTAGCCGCTAATTTTATAACACCTTAAAATAGTGTGCAGATAAATTTTGCACTTATCTAATTTTCTGTATATTGATTTTATTCAGTGAATTAATGTGATACGATTTAGAACAAAGCAGAAATTTTTTGCATGCAAAATAACGAGGAAGAGGGTTTTTTTGTGAACGAGGAGTTACGACGCTTTGCAACAAAATTGGGAGCTAATATCATTGCATTAGATAGTTCTTTTCAAGTGAAATGGTGGCATCTCAACGATAGTATCTCGTTAGATTTAGAAAATAATATGCCTATAGATGCAATCGCTGACATTGACGTCATGTTATTTCATCAGCCACAACAGCTACTAACTCATGAGCAGCATTTATCTTTTACTATTGAACCATTCTATTTTACGGAGCAATATTATTTTGTTTTAGTAGAAAATTCAGCAGATTTCCAGTACTCATTAGAAAATAAAGTTTTTGTACTGGAGGAAATTATAGAACATTTAGATGAAGGAATTATTGTCAGTAACGCAGATGGAGATATCGTCTATTACAACGAGGCACTTACTAAAATGGAGGCGTATAACAAGGAAGACATGATTGGAAAGAAGCTTTGGCATGCTTACAATTATCAAGATCGTCGTTTATCGGAGCATTCTCATATTTTAAAAACAGAGAAGCCCATCTATACGAAATATCGAGCCCTTGTCCATTCGGAAAATGAACCGAAATGTGTTGGCTATAGTTCATTCCCAATACGAAAAGATAATAAAACAATTGGTGTATTTTCCATTACTCATACTGAGACAAGCCTGCGTAATCAATTACGTCAAACAATTAATTCAAAACGTGAATCTATGGAAGTACCAGAAGTTGTGAAAAGAAATAATGGCACTATTTATACATTTCAAGATTTAAAAGGGAATAGTCAAGAGCTCCTGCAAATTATTAATGAAGCCACTAATATTGCGAGTTATAATACTGATACACTTATTATTGGTGAAACAGGTACCGGTAAAGAAATATTTGCACAGAGCATGCATAATTTAAGCCCTCGAATGGCAAAGCCCTTTGTAGCTATAAACTGTGCTGCTATCCCATCCACACTATTAGAAAGCACACTTTTTGGCTCTGTAAAAGGTGCATTCACAGGGGCTACAAATCAAGAAGGGCTTTTTGAATATGCGAAAGATGGCACACTTTTCCTTGATGAAATCAACTCTTTACCAATGGAACTTCAACCTAAATTAATGCGTGTTTTACAAGAACGAGCGGTTAGACGTGTAGGGAGTAATACACTCATTCCTATCGAATGTACAGTCATAAGTGCCTCCAACGAAGATCCTGAGCTACTAACAACTGGCGGCAAAATGCGTCTTGATTTATTTTACCGTATCGCTCATTCGAGTATATACATTCCGCCTTTACGCGAAAGACCAAATGACATACTTTTCTTTATCCAACATTTTTTACATAAAAATGTTATTAAGTACATGAAAGCAGATATTACAATAAAACCTGAGCTTCATCAGCTACTAATAGATTATGAATGGCCAGGCAATGTACGTGAGCTAGAGCATTTGATTGAAAATTTTGTGATACAAGCAAACTCAGAAAATTGGATTACAGAGGATATGCTACCTCGCTATTTAAAAAATAAACTATTAATGAAAGCCGCCCCATCTAATAAACGTCCACTCAAAGCACTTATGCATACAAATGAGGAGCAATATATCCGCAAAGCTTTAAAGCAGTGTGGAGGAAATATTTCAGCCGCTGCTAAACAATTAAATATTTCTCGCCAATCTCTGCAGTATCATATGAAGAAACTAGCCATTCGAAAAGAAGAGTTTATCTAAGTATTCAATTCATATCATAAAAAAATCAAAACCAAAGCAAGAATGGTTTTGATTTTTTATGTGTCCTTAATAACATACAATTCCTATACAAATGCCAATTAGTACGAGCAAATAAGGTTGAATTTTCCAACGTATCAAGCACCATAAAAAAACAGCTGCAATTACTATGTCTAGACCATTTTGAATTGTCTCTGTAACAATCGGATGAATAAAAGCTGCAGCTAATATTCCAACAACCGCTGCATTTGCACCAGCCATCGCCGCTCTTAATCCAGTGAAACGATTAAGAGCTAGCCAAAAAGGCATTGCCCCTACTATTAGCAAGAATGCCGGCAAAAAAATGGCTATCGTAGCGATAATGGCCCCAGGTACTCCAGCAATGACCATACCTATGTAGGAAGCAAACGTAAATAATGGGCCAGGGACTGCCTGCGTCATTCCATATCCCGCCAAAAAATCTGAAGAACTCATTAATCCACTTTGGACAAACTGTGACTCTAGTAAAGGCAATACGACATGGCCTCCACCAAACACTAATGCACCTGATAGATAAAACTTTTCAATGATCGTAAACCACTCATATTGAATAAGTGGGCTAACAATTGGTAAACCAACAAGAAGTATAACAAACAACGCTAAAAAACATATACCCGTCTTTTTTGAAATAGGTACAACCATTTCTTTTGGTTCATCTCTTTGATTAATCTGCTTTAAAAAATGATAGCCTATAAAAGAAGCAACAATAATAGTAGTTACTTGCGCAAGTGGATGAACCCATAAAAGCACTACTACAAGTGTCAACAATGCGATTATAAAATGGCGAATACTAAGGATTAATTTTTTCGACATTTCAAAAATTGCTTGCGCAACAATCGCAACAGCTACTAATTTCAAGCCATGAATCCAACCCATATCCATCCCTGTATGTGCTGAGAAATACGCAAATGCCATTAGCAGCAAAACTGACGGTAAAGTAAAACCAAGAAATGACACAATACTCCCGAATAGACCACCTCTTAATAAGCCAATACCCATCCCTACCTGGCTCGATGCTGGACCAGGTAAAAATTGACTGAGTGCAACAAGCTGACTGTAGTCATGATCAGATAACCATTTACGCTTCTGAACATATTCATTTTGAAAATACCCTAAATGTGCAGTAGGGCCCCCAAAGGATGTACAACCTAATTTGAGCGAAACTAAAAAAATTCCCCATAACCTTCGCAATATCTTCAACTACTTTCCATGTCATCTATATTCATATTACACGGGGTAATCGTCCTTTTGGTTTAAGATATTGTAAAGTTTTTTCATGGTAACAGGTTTCGTTCTTAATCTCCAATTTTGACAGCAGAACCAAGCTCACTTCCATTTGCAGCAATCGGAATTAGCTCATAGCTCTTCCCCGTTAAATATAATGCATCGAGGCGGACACCCCACTTCGTATACTCTTCATTTAATGGATATGCTGAGTTAAAGGGCCAAGATTCCCCTGTTGCTGATTGGATTTTAAAATGTAATGCTTCATTTAATAAGCTATTCTCAGAATGAAAGTATATCGTTGTTGATATTGGTGTAGAAACAACCTCTTCTATTGTTATTTCCTGCCCATCTAACAACTTTACTTTTTTCTTAACAGGGAAGACCTTTCTATCTTCTTGTAAGTGCTCTTGTGAAGCTTCCACTTGAAATTCCCACGGCTCGTCAATCTTTTTTTCCCCGTTCCAGTCGTTATAACGAATATCTAAGTTTACTATTTTATCCTCTGGTAGTTCACTTAATTTCACACTACTGTAGATTGTATAGGTTTTATCAGATTGTTGAATTGTTTGTCCTCCATTTCTAACCGTGAACTCTTTTCCATTCACAAAAACCTGTGGAAAGAAAAAAATTTGGTAGTCGAAATTTAAGTCTTTTACTGGCTTAAAGGTAGCATTTAATAGTATTTGGTTATCGTCAATTATTATTTCATTTAACGTTAAACGTCCGAGACTATTTTCAGTAGTTTTATGAACAATTGTTTTGTAGGCTTCAAAATTTAAATCCTTCTTAAACAAAAAATAATAAACAATTACACAAGTAACTACCAATAAAAGCAATACTACAATAAACCATATTTTCTGCCATCGATTTTCCTTAGGCTGACTCTCGACAAGAAGCATATCATTGGACACCATGTACACCTCATTTTAAGAAAGTATGTCTTCATCAATTTCGCCTTGGCGTAATTGTAGCTGACGCTTTGCTTTCGCTACAGATAAACAATCCGTCTGGATTTTGAATTGTGCCAGCACAATTCATTCCTTTCAAAATCCGTGACATCCGCCGGAGGCTTTATCTTCATTCAGTAGGTGTTTGGACACCCATTGAAAAGGGACCACATTTCCGCATTTATCTCACCACCTTCAGAGGTGGGAATCTTCTGTAACTGTTGCTTCGCTTTCGCACAGAAAAAATTTGCTGAATGAAGATAAATGCTTTTTATTTATTGTAGTTTTCAGTTGAACATTATATTACTTCTAACGATGTCAAGGTTTGGCTGATTTCACTATGTATCTAAAGGAATAATTTATATGCCTTTCATGGTTGTATTGTATGAATGAGTATAACTCTTCAACAAAGCGAAGCGGCAGGCAACAGATGTTTTTTGTGCGAAAGCGTAGCGACAGCAACACGATGTCACGAAGGCGTTATCACAGGATTTGATGGTTTTAACCTTCGCTTCTCTATTGCTGATCCCCAAGGAGTCGCCCAGTCGGAACGGAAATCAACTTATTTACCATGACATACGTTTTAACAAAATGTCATCCAACTTTTTAGTTTTATCGGAACACTTTCAGGAATTATCGCCAAACTTTTGAATTTTATCTACTAACTTTCACGTTTTATCAACCAACTTTTGAATTTTATCGACATCCACCTTCCCAAGAGTAAAAAAAGGATTCACACACAAAACTGTGCGTAAATCCTTTTTCTTTATTATGTCGCCCAATCACCCTTATTTAAAAACACCACAAAATCCCCTTACTCTTGATAACGACCCTTTTTGGCTTCTTCCATTAAATAATCTACAAATAACTCATCTTTAACTAACCAAGCTTGGTAATTTCTTTTTAAAAACCATTCTGCTTCATAAAAACTTGTAAAGATTTGATCTAATGGAAGTTTATTTTTTTCAATTACCCAATCAAAATCACTTATTGAATATAGGAGGAAAAATTCTTCCTTAAGGTTTTTATACATTGTCCCGAAAGAAGAAAACCTTAAATTATAGCGATTTCGTTTCGCATCCTCTGGTATTGGTGCTATATGAAATATTTGCACCACATACTGCTCATAAGCTTCATCAGTTAAAGAACAACCAGCTGCTTTTTGATGCCCTCCCCCTCCGAATTCTGCTGCAATAGCTGAAACATCTATGTGATCATGAATCGTACGAAATGAAATTCTTTTGGCACCCATATTTAATATTGCTATAAAATCAAGGTGTACATTTTCTTTTCCTAATTCATTACCAAGTTCTGAATGATAAGATTCTGCATAAACCACACCTGTAAAATATTCTCCTATCGAGGTTTGCACTAGCTCCCTTTTTTTCCGTCGGATGTAACGTTCTATTTTCTCTTCTTCCATTTTCAAAATTTTCTTTTCAAATTCATCAAAGTCAAAATGTTCGCTTGTCTTTAAACGCTCAAGCATTTTTTCTTCAAATTCTTCGATTGATACTAAAAAAAAGAGTGCATTTAGCCGTCTTGCTTTTTGATAATCATTCCTTTCCCATTCCCATGTATCGTACTGTCTCACTAACTCTACAAATTCTGTAGTGGATTTTGTTTGTTCTAAAAACCCATGTGTAACAAGATACTGATAATATAAAGACGTTGCTGATGTTAAATAGCCATTTTCATCTTCAATTATTACTTTTCCCCATTCATAATCGTTCAAATGATAAGCCGTTTTATGATGATCAAGCAATTGGACATTGCCCGTTGCGGTATAATAATCATTTAATCTCTTTTCATTTTCCTCGTTTGGAGATAAGTCGGTAATAAATAAAAATGTATCTTGTTCGTTATTGTCTAAAAAATACTCAATTTCGCGATCCAGCGATGAAATTGAATTGTACCTTACCTTCACCTGATCTTGAAAAGCTAGCTTGGCTAAAATCCCGCAACCTACACCATCTAAATCATTATGCGATAGCAATTTATACATTTTTTCACCTCGATACTAGTATGGTTTATCATTGAAAAAATTATCGGTATTGGAGTGATTATGTTGATAAAGAAAATTACTTTTAAGTCTTGCTCTATTATTCATTGTTGCTTTAGGTTTTGATACATATAAGTTAATGAACTCTTCTTTGACTATACGTAGATTAATATATATTTCACCCTTAATAGTCATAAAGCATTAAAATATTCACCATTCTTAAATAAATTAAAATTATTTTTAACATAGTATTTATTATAAAAAGTTTTACCTCCTTATAGATCTTCCCCATCATTAGCTTTGCAACAATTCATTAAAAAAAGTCATAAAAATCCTTTAAATTCAACATTTACGTACATAATCTATTATAATATTTCTTCTATATAATTCGCTTCAAATCAAATCAGATTATTTAGAAATGACTGAAATTAATTATCCTATAAAATATAAATTCATTTTCTGTTATAATATGTTATTATTATTTTAGTAAAACGACCTATTTTTGCTAATTATAAAATAGAGGAAAAATGAACTAAAAAGGATGATGACTATGAAAAAAATCCAGCAATTATTCCAAAGTGAAGATGGAAATATCGAACAAAGAGAGAATCTTTTATCTTTATTAGAGAAAATTGTTACATCATTAGATGAATTAAAAGACCCAAAAACAACAACTCTTGGACCAATGAAAGAGCGCTCTGACAATTTCTATAAAGAGTTAATGCAAGAAAATCAAGTACCAACTTCAGGTGTCGGACTTGATCAGGTTGTGAATGAATTAACACAATTGATGCAAGGACATCCTTACCATACACGTAATTTCGTAACAAACGTTTTACCAATGGCTAGCATTCCTGGCATTTTAGGTCAATTTACGAATGCTCTGCTTAATGGTAACAATCTATGGGATGTATACGGACCTGCTGCCGCAGAATGTGAGGTAAAGGTAGTAGCAATGATGTCGAAGTTAGTTGGCTACGACTATACACAAAGTTTTGGTTACACAACTTGGGGAGGACAAGGGGCTGTTTTCAGTGGACTTCGTCTTGCGATCGCTAAACAATTCCCTAACGCAAAGGAAGATGGCGTACCAAATAATTTATATTGCTTTGCTTCAGAAAATGCTCATTACAGCTTATTAAAATCTATTGAAGCAGTCGGTATTGGTAGCAAGCATTTAATTCGTATTAAAGCTGGAAAAGACCATTCAATGGATATCGAAGACTTACGTATGCGTATGACTGAGGTTATCGAAAAAGGTGGCATTCCAGTGTATGTAGTTGCTACAACAGGCGCTACAGATCAATTTGCCATTGATGATGTACAAGCAATCAAAAAAGTTACAACTGACCTTGAACAAAAACATTCCTTAAAACCTATACATATTCATGCTGATTCAGCTTTAGGTGGTTTTTATGCATTTTTCAACGATTATGATTTTAAAGCAAATCCACTTCAATTAGAGACTGATGTTTTACAAGGACTAGAGCAAATTAAAGAACGCATGCAATATCTACCTATCGCAGACAGCCTTTGCTTCGACTTCCAAAAGCTTGGCCAAACACCGTATTTAACAAGCTTATTCTTAATAAAAGAAGGAAAACATCTACAGTTGTTAGATATTGAGGACTTCGACACACCTTATGTTGGCAATCGAGGCTATGGTTCTTATCATACAGGCTATACATTAGAGTGCTCTCGTATGGGTAGTTCTATTGCTATTTATGCTGCATTACAAGCGTTTGGTAAAGAAGGCTACCAACAAATATTAGCTAATTATGTGCGTGTAAACTTAGCGTTCCGTGCGCAATTAGCTGAGAAGACTCCTATGTTACAAGTAGTCAATGAGTCTAATATTGGACCAGTCACAGCTTTCCGTTTGTATCCTGAAGGCTTTAATTGGAAATCTGAACAGTCAGGTAGCTATACACAAGATCAGATTGAATATATTAATGGCATTAACGCTTCTTTATTTGAAATTATAGGAGAAGGTCGCGACGAAGTATTTTTCGGTGATACAACACGTGTTTGCACTGTCAACACTAGCGATACAAAACAACAAATTCCAGTCGCTGCTGCAAAATTCTTTTCAATTTCTCCTTATACAGAAACAGAACACATTAGTGATATGATTCATTTCTTACAACAAAAGGTGAAAGTATTGGAGGATGTTAAAGTTGAGTATAGTCAAAAAATTTAAAAGCTCTTTACTCTATAAATATATTGCAAGTTTTACTATTCCAATTGCGATTATTTCAGTAATATTTAGTATCGTATTATTTATTACATCTTTTCAGATTATCAATAATTTTGTTATTACACAATTTGAGTCATCTTTAAACGTTATATCTAAAACAATTTTTGAAGATATAGACAAAGATGACGTCAAAGCTGCAGATAACGGCGATAAGGATAAATATGAAGAATTATTGAATAAATTAAATAAAACACTTGAAGAGTACGATATTCAAAACGCCTACTTTCTTTCACGTGCAAATGGCAAAGAACATATTATAGCATTAAGTCATGAAAATGATTATCAAGCGGACTATGTTTTTAGTACAGACATGAATGAAGCGCTAAGTACTGGAACCGTTCAATCTAGTGATATTTATAAAGATGAATACGGTATTCATAAATCGATTTTTATACCATTTAAAGATACTGATATTCTTTTTGGTTTAGATATGGATGCTTCCTTCATCTCTAAACTTCAAACTAAGACTATTTGGACTTGTATCATCATGACCGTGATGTTCTTGATATTCGGTATTATTGTGGCTTATTTCATTAGTAAAGGCATAATAAAACCAATTAAAAATATGACGAATTATGTTGGTAAAGTGGCACAAGGAGACTTAGCTGTTGAATCACTTCAAATAAAAGGCTCTAATGAAATTGCACAGCTTTCTGAAGGCATTGAAAACATGACAGAAGACTTACGCTCACTTATTCAGCAAATTGCTGAAAATGCTGAGCAAGTAGCTGCTATGTCTGAAGAGTTATCGGCAGGTTCTGAGCAAACAAGTGCATCTATTCAACAAATTACATCTTCAATGCAAGAAGTAGCTTCAGGTTCTGAAAAACAAACTTCCTCTATTGAAGAAGTAGAAAGTCATATTACATCAATCTCTACAAAGATGTCAGAAGTTGTATCGAGCGTGAATGACGTCACTACTAAAGCATTTAGTGCATCTTCTATTTCAGAAAAAGGGAATACGACGATTCAAAGTGCTACAGAAAAGATGGTTGTCACATCTAATGCTATTCAAGAGACTTCAGAGATTGTGAAACGTTTAAGCACATACTCAAATGAGATTGGCGACATTGTAACCTTAATAAATGAGATTACGGATCAAACTAATTTACTCGCTTTAAATGCATCTATTGAAGCAGCACGAGCTGGTGAGCATGGTAAAGGCTTCGCGGTTGTAGCCGAAGAAGTACGTAAACTTGCCGACCAATCATTAGCAGCGACGAATAGTATTCGAACACGTATTGAAACAATTAAGGAAGAGTCTACGCAAGCTGTAAAATCTATGGAGATTAGTAGTAGTAACCTTGCAGAAAGCTCAACTACCTTTAATGCTTCAGGTGAAGCCTTTGGAGAAATCTATTCGCATATTACTGCGTTAACTCAAGAAATGGATCATGTCAATAATATCATTACAAATATTAATGAAGGTGTTGGCAACATTGCAATTTCCGTAGAGGAAGTTGGTGTAGTAGCCGTTCAATCATCTGGAAACATTCAAAATGTGGCTGCTGCTTCTGAGGAGCAATCAGCTAGTATTGAGGAGATTACGGCATCTTCAAATAATTTAGCTGACATGGCACAACAACTTCGTAATATCATACAAAAATTTCAGCTATAAGAAAAACTAATAACAAAAATCCGCTATACTTTCTGTAGGTAAGTTCTACCTATAGAAGTTTATGCGGATTTTTCATTGACTCTTAAAAGTTTTTTAGTGCTCTCTTGTTCATCCATGCAATCGTTTCTTCTAGCCCTACTCTATATGAAGTACGTGTTGAGACTCCCACGACTAAAGTCGCAAGCCCTATACCTTACTGTATGACGGGTGGGATTCTTGAATGACTACGCGTTCGCAGTCCATTTCTGTTTTGAACAGCCTTCAAGATGAGGGGATCTCATTACCCTTCCTAAGACAGTGCATATAGCATCYTAGGCTGATTGACTGTTACCATCAATCACAGGTGCATATCGAATATTCATTGCACCGACTAAATCACGATGTTTTTCGAATCCACATTTACAYTTATATATTCTATCTTGTGCCTTATTCTTTTCGGAACATTTCGGGCATGTTTGACTTGTGTACGCAGGATTCACAAATTCAATTTTAATACCCACTAGGTTCGCTTTGTACGCAATGAATTGAGCAAGACGATAGAATGACCAGTTGTGCAGATTCTTTTCGTTTTTACGGCTTGTTCTTGCCGTCTGCCTGATGTTCGTTAGTTGTTCTAAGCGAATGACAGAAATATTATTTTCTTTAGCAAAATTAACAATCGCACGACTAACCTTATGGTCTTGGTTTTTCATGTATCGCTGTTCTTTATCATCAAGATTGCGAATAGCATTTAATTTCTTTAATTTGCCTAACTTCTTACGTTTGGATTTAAACTTACGTCTGACAGATTTATTTTGTCTACCCTTTCCAAAGAAACGAGCGCTTCCATCTTCTGTCACTGCAACAGCAGGGACTTTCAAACCCAAATCTACCCCCATTATCTGTGTTCCTGTTTTTTCACTTGTAGGAATGGTGACAGCTATTTGTGCCATCCATTTATTCGCTTTTTTCGTGATACGAAGAGTACCTAATTTGTGTTTCAACAAATCAAAATTGCGGTTTTCTTTATCGACCAACAAAGCACGAATAGGTGTTTTAATTGCCTTACCATCCATCATGATAGGYATTGAAATGTGCGTGAAATCAAAAGAATAGTTTTGGTTATTCCAAATACACACTGGCTTCTTTAACACAGGAACAACCTTGAATTTATTTTTCTTCACTTTCTTAAACACACTTTTAGCGTCTTTAATCGCTTGGTTTTTAACAGCACTTGGCAGGTCGGTAGAAATATCCTTGCTTGATTTCTTTGTACTTTTCTTTTCTGCAACCATTTCAGAAACAAGGGAATTGATTGTGTACACAAACGATTGACTCATATTCTGCAAAATAGAAGCCTGTTCTTTTGTTGGAAGCAGTTTGACTTTAACAGTTATTGTTTGCGACATTGTTCTTCACCTCATTCTCTAATTAATCTAGCTTTTTACTCTTCTATAATTGCTTCTCTAATTATTGACCATGAACTGAGTTGYRTAATTTACMGAATTTTCAGTCTTTTAAAAATTGCGCAAAACYACAATTGCTACATTTAACTTGCATAGTATTTCCCCCTTGTTTTTTGTTGTTCCACATAATGCTTGATGATTTCACTCGATACGTTTCCTGCGGTAGATACAAAATAGGAATGTGTTCATTGGCTTGGCAAATGTTGAAGATGAGGAAATTCCTCTCTCAACTTAAATGTATCAGCTTTATTTATAAATGCAACATACA